>NZ_LZKK01000369.1 GCF_001672815.1 Mycobacterium sp. E796
GGGATCCCGCCAGCGATCCCGACTTCACTGCGGCAACTCGGCTATCACACGTCAACGGCTACGCGCCGCCGTGCGAAAACTTGGATACCGCAACTTCGCGAGAGCCCAGCCGGTGTGTTGTCGGCTGGTGTTCGTGGCAATTAAGAGATGCGGTTCGCGTGTTCGCACTGGCCGCCGCGACAGCCCGGAGTCATCCACGAAGACGCTATTTCACCGGCCGTTCAAGCCCAAGGTGATCGCGCAGTGTGGGCCCGGCGTACTCGGTGCGGAATCGGCCGCGGCGCTGCAGGATGGGAACGACATGATCGACGAACGTCGTAAGTTCGTGCGGCAATGTCGATCCCATGATGGTGAACCCGTCGACTGCGCCTGCGTCCTGCCACGCGGTCACATGGTTGGCCAGCTGCTCCGGCGTGCCGATGAAATGCGTCTGTCCCGCCAGTCCGCCAGTCACCTGCTTGGCGATCTCCCTCAACGAGGCCTCCGGCCGCGCGCGCGAGGCTGCAAAGAGCTGCTCGGCGCGGCTTGACGGCGCCGACCGCTCGGCCCAGAGTTCGGCGGGCAGCGGAGCATCGGGATCGAAGCCGTCCGGGTCAAGTCCCGCTGTGTAAAGAGTGTTCTGCCAACGAAACTCGGGGTTCTCCAGGTCTTCGAGGCGCTGTGCGCGTGCTCGAGCCTCGGCTTCGGTGCCGCCGAGTGTGATCATCAATGCGGGCAGCACCAGCACCTGATCGGGCTTTCGGCCTAGGGCCGCGGCCTGTTCGTGAAGGTTGGCTCGGAAAGCGACCGCCGCCTCAAGTGAGGGCGGTCCGGAGAAGACCACTTCGGCGTATCGCGCGGCAAGCCCGACACCTGCGGCAGATTGCCCCGCTTGAACGAGTACCGGATGCCCCTGCGGGCTGCGCGGAAATGGCTGGATGCCCTCGACGTCGTAGTACTTGCCGTGAAAGCGCGGCGCATGCAACTTGGCGCGGTCTGCCCACACGCCGCGGTCGCGGTCGCCGATGACCGCGTCGTCCTCCCAGCTGTCCCAGACGTGGGTGACGGCGTCGACGAACTCGTGGGCCTGCGCGTAGCGGTCGGCGTGCTCGGGATGGAATCGCTCGCCGAACGCGGCGGCGGCCAGCGGAGTGACGGTGGTGACGATGTTCCAGCCGGCGCGGCCCCCGCTCAGGTGATCGAGCGTCGCGAAGCGGCGAGCCAGCTCCCACGGCTTGCTGTAGGTCGTCGAGCCGGTCCCGATCAGCCCGATGTGATCGGTGACTGCTGCCTGCGCCGAGAGTACCGCTATCGGGTCGAACTGCGTCTGAGGCAGGTACGTGGCGCGATATTCGGCGATGGCGATGTTGTCGGCCAAGAAGATCGAGTCCATCAGACCGCGTTCCGCGATGCGCGCGATGTCCGTGTAATAGGACAGGCCCAGGACATTGCGAATATCGCCGTCGACGACACGCCACGCGGCCTCGTGATAGCCGTTCGGCCAGATGAAAGCGTTGAAGTGCAGAGACGGCGAGCTCACAGGTTCGACTCCTTCGTGCGGGTGAATGTTTCGGAGGGAGGCGCCGTGGCGATATCAGTTCGTCAAGGCATGGACACAGCCCTAGGCATTCTGGTGAGGCAACACGGCCGGAGGTTGAAATAGTCCTTCGCCGACAACGCACGCCGATCTCCTCAACCCGGACTTGCTCGCGTTCATCGCCTCCTAACCAGGCAGGGTGGCGTGGGCAAGTACGTACAGGACGACGACCTGTTGTCCCTGAATCGAATTCGCCGCGCGGTCGCAAACTCGCGGCTGTGATGGCCATGGCGAGCCAGGGAGTGCCGGTGCCGGTCGCGACGGAGCTGTGAGCACAGCGAAGTGGGGTTCTAGACTCGCGATCGCGAGCGGCATCGCGCCTAAGCGGCCACGTCCAGGCTCGTGAGCCCGCGCAGCACCGGACTCTCCCGGTACACCGGCCTGTCCTCCACGAGCGAGAGCCCCGGAAACCGCTGCGTCAGCGCGTCGAACGCGAGCCGCGCCTCGAGCCGCGCGAGCGGCGCCCCGAGGCAGAAGTGCGTGCCGAACCCGAACGCGAGGTGCGGGTTTGGGTCGCGCGCGAGGTCGAGCTGGTCGGGGTCCTCGAACCGGTCCGGGTCGTGGTTCGCCGCGCCGATGCTCACGAGAACGAGCGAACCCTCCGGGATGACATGGTCATCGATCGCGACGTCTTCAAGCGCGACGCGCACCGTCGCCTGCACAGGCCCGTCGTAGCGGAGCAGCTCTTCGATCGCGGTCGGGAGCAGCGCGGGCTCGTTGCAGAGTCGCTGCCACTGATCGGGCTCGCGCAACAGGGCGAGCGTGCCGTTGCCGATCAGGTTGGTCGTTGTCTCGTGGCCGGCGAGCAGCAGCAGGTTGCCGGTCGCGAGCAGCTCGGCGTCGGTGAGAGCGTCGCGCTCTTCCTGGGCCGCGATCATCGCGCTGATCAGGTCCTCGCGCGGGGCGCGGCGGCGGGCAGCGATGATGTCGGCGAGGTAGTCGAAGATCTGGCGCGCCGCCTCGGCGCCGGTCGCGCGCCCCTCCGCGCCCGGCGACGCGAAGCCGTTGATCATCGCGCTGGACCACTGGCGGAACTGACGGTGGTCCTCCGCCGGGACGCCGAGCAGCTCAGCGATCACAATCGCCGGGAGCGGCTCGGCGAGGTCGTGGATCAGGTCGAAGGTGCCCTTGGCCTGTGCTTCGTCGGCCAGCTCGCCGACGATCGCCTCGATGTGGCCGCGCAGCGCTTCGATGCGCTTGGGCGTGAAGGCCTTGTTGACGAGCTTGCGGACGCGCGTGTGGTCGGGCGCGTCCATGGTCAGCATCGAGCGCATGCCGGTCGCGTTCTGGCGCAGAAACTCCGGCATGCGGTCGAGGTTGTCGCGCATGAGCGGCGCGCGCAGCCGTTCGACCGAAAAGCGCGCGTCGCGCAACGCCGAATGGACGTCGCGGTAGCGCGTGAGCATCCACGCGCCGGGTCCGGCGTAGTTCGGGACCGGCACCTCGAGCACGGGCCGCACCGTGCGGATCACGGAGTAGATCGGGTAGGGGTTTTCGAGTGAGCCGGCGCTGCGCAGCGGCAGGAACAGGTCGAAGTCAGCGGAGCCGTTAGGAGAAGGAAGAGGTGACGACCGGTCGCGAGAGGGCGCCGAGCGCTGCCAGACACGAGACGTCATGGCGGGGTCCTCTGGGCGAGCACAGTGTTGAGAATGACCGACTGACCGGCCACAATAACACCGTGCCCACGATCGCCTCAAGCACGCGCGTCGCGTTCCACGAGGCCCGCCAGTCCCCCCTGGCCGCGCGTCGCCCGGATGCTCTGGACCTCTCGCGAGGCAGGGATCGCGAAGGGCACCCCCTATCTCGACTTCGATAGCAAAGGCGCGCTGCAGCTTCGTGATCCGACACTTTCGAGTCGTCCGAGTCCTGCGCGTGTCACTCGCGGTCGTGCGCGTCCTACCCCGGTACCTGCTGCTCCTGGCGCGCGATCGCACCGCGCTGTGGCCTACGAACGACGCCGATTGGCAGCGCGCGCACCGCGCGGCAGCCCGCGAGATCAAGCGCGTCGCGCTCTCGCTGGCCGGCGCCTTCACGAAGGCCGCCCAGATCCAGGGCGCACGGGCCGACTTCTTACCGGCGCCCTTCATCGAGGAGCTGAGCCAGTTCCACGACGCGGTGCCGCCGCGCCCCTTCGAGACGCTGCGGCCGCTCGTCGAGCGCGACCTCGGCCGCCCGGTCGAAGAGGTCTTCGCGACGATCGACCCCGGGGCCCTCGCCGCCGCTTCGTTGGCTCAGGTGCACCGCGCGACGCTGCGCGACGGCAGCCAGGTCGTCCTGAAGATCCGCTATCCCGAGATCCCGAGGATCATTCCGCTCGACCTCGGCATGCTGCGCCGCGTCGTCGGGATCGTCATGCTCGTGCAGCGGCGCATCGACCTGCGAGCGCTCGTCACCGAGACGACGCGCTTCGTCGAGTTCGAACTCGACTTCCGGCGCGAGGCACGCTCGACCGAGCGGCTCGCGAAGAACCTCGCTGACGTCCCCTTCGTGGTCGTCCCCCGCGTCCACCCGGAACTGTGCGGCGACAACGTGATAGTGCTCGAGTACCTGCAAGGCATCCAGGTCGCGCGCACGAAAGAGCTTGTCGCGGCGGGCCACAAGCTAGCGGAGGTCGCGCGCAAGATCGGCGCGCTGTACGGCACGATGATCTTCGAGCAGGGTTTCTTCCACGGCGACCCGCACCCTGGGAACCTGCTGATCCTGCCCGACGGCCGGATCGGCCTGCTCGACTTCGGCTTGGCCAAGGAGCTGCCACCAGGATTCGCGCGGCTCGTCGCGACGATGATGGTGTCTTCGATGATCGGTGACTCGCGATCCGCGTTCGCCGCGGCCCAGCAGCTCGGCTTCGACGTCGCCTCGATGAAACCCGACAACCTGCGCACGCTGATGCTGATGACGATCGGCGACAGCGACACCGAGGCCGGCTTCTTCGAGATCCTGGGCGAAACGAGCCTGCGCAAGATCCCGGAGGACTTCGCGCTCGTCGGGCGCACACTGATCCTGCTGAACGGGCTCTCGCACCGGCTCGCGCCCGGGCGCCGGCTAATACAGGCCGAGCTGCTGAAGCACCTCGCCGCAGGCGCGGCCCGCACGGACAGCGACGGGCCGGTCCCATCGGCCAGCGCGGATAATTCGGCCCGCAAGCCCGCGTAGTCCAGAGGTTTGGCGGGCCTATCCGCGGCCACGACGTTCACGGCTGCTGGTCGGGTAATGAAATGCCTGGGTGGGCAACTGAAGTTCGAGAGCGTATCCACCGGTGAGCATGGCGGTTGCGCTCGCGGTCACGACGCTGGTGGCTTGTGTGCCGCAGACCGATACCACTGCCGCAACCCTTGCGGGTGCGGTGCTGCTCGATGAAGCGGCGCTCGGCCGCATCCTTAGTACGGTTCCGCGTAAAGCACACGCAACAGTGCCACCACACTCCATGCCGAGAATGCCCGAGCAGAGACTCTCGCGCTCAGCACCAACTTGCCCCACTGCCTGGAGCGACCCAGCACGTCGCGTTGGGGCAATAGGTCGAGTGTGCGAGGTGCACCATGGCCTCGACTTGTCCGTAGTGAATGCCCCTGCCGTCCAAGTTCGAGTGGATGTCCTCGGCAACTTGGTCGCGCGTCCAACCCGACCCGAGATCGTCGCAGATTAGCTGCGCCATCCCGATGAGAGCCGCCTCGTGGCCCGGCGGCCAAGTGAAGCCGAGGCCCTGCAGTTGAGTGAGGTACCCGTCATTGACGGGATCGGCAGTCGCAATCGCAGAGCCAGTAACCAGGGCAGCGCCAGCCATAATGGAAACGGTGAGTGTGGCCAGCCAGCGACGTGAAAGCATTTGACGCGCCTTCTTTCTTGGCGTTAACGGTGCCGTCATTGTGGCTCTTCGAGTTAAGCCGGGCAACCGGCATGAAATCTCGGTTACGGCCCGCTGTCACAGCGCCGATTTGGGGCCGTCGAGGCCCAACGCCGCGTGTCCATTTCAGGCCCTCTAGCTGCAAAAACAGCTTGTGGGGCTTGTGGGGCTGTGGGGCGGGCGGGGCTCGAACCCGCGACCAACGGATTATGAGTCCGCGGCTCTAACCAACTGAGCTACCGCCCCCAATCGAGTTGAGGTGCGAGCATCACCCTAGCGCTCCTCCTCGCTGCCCAGCGGCAGTGTGTGCCTCACGCGGCAGCAGGGCGCTGAGGTCGTCGCCGACGGGCCGCTAGCGGGACCCGCCAATTGTTGCGAAGTGTTTCGGCGCGCTCACATCGGGGCGGTTGGCGAGGTGAGCCGCGGCGTGTTTGCACGCGAAAAGCTATGCGTACGGGCCGGCCGCGCGGCAGCAAAGGCGCCTAGCACGACTGCCAATCGCGACCGTGGGCGCCGCCTGATGATCGGTGCCGAACACTGGGCGCCCCTCCTGGGCGGAAACGACCCCTGATTTAAGTCCAAACACCTTGTGTTTCAGCGGCTCTGGTTGTTTGAATTGCGGATGAGGCGGCCTGTTCGCGACCGGAAACAATTTACCAGTCGAGTTGTAAGAACGGCTCAATGGCGCAGTTTTTGTGGCGCTAACGCGAACTTAACGCGCTGTCGCAGTCGCAAACTCCTGACGATGCTGCGGCGCCTTCGCGCAGGTCACAGGCGGTCATACTTCGCGCAGGCTTGCATGGGCGGCGGGTGATCCCTGAATCCGCCTCGAAGACAGGATCCCTTGCTGCTTCGATTGCAGCCCAACGACTTACGCTCAAACGTCGCGCCTAAACCTACCGTCCAGCAAGCCAATAGCATTCACGCGACGGCCAACCGATTGAAACAAAAGAGTATTTTTCATTTACTTTCCCGTTACCTTGTTGGCGCGCTTGGCGGCGATTCCCAGGTGCACACTCCGACTTAATGCGCGCATTACCAACAGTCAAAGAAGTCTGAGAGGAAATAGCGAATGAGTAGAACTACAGCCGACTGTCCTCGACGCCTTGGCGCGCGAGCCGCCTTCGCGGCGCTCGCCATCGCGGCCATGGCTGCGGCACCGGTGGTGGCGATCGCTGAGGCAACGCACCCCGCCAAGGCCACGGTCAGCGCCGAGCCCAACGACGTCGACTACTACTACAACGTTGGCGACGCCGGTGCCGGCGGCGGAGGCGGCGGCTAGACCGCAGCGCCACCCACCGAGGTGCCATGCACGCCGCGGCACCTCGGTCGCATGTCCCCGTCAGGCGAATACCGTCTGCCCGTCCGCGTCGAGCAGATAAAGCTCGGTCCCCTGGTCGACCCGCGGGGCGTCGGCGCCCAGCGACACGGCGACTTTATTGCTGGCATTGCGCATGACGTCGAAAGTGAGCTCGACGGCCTCGGCCTCGGAAAACCCGGAGCGCACCTCGGCGGCAACGTCGACGACGAGGTGCGCAGGCGTCCAAATTAACCCATCGGTATAGCGCAGCGCTGCTTTAGCGCGCGGGGTCAACACCGGCGAGTCCTCGTAGCGTTCGATGTCGCCGTACAGCGACTCGGATCCCCCGGCGTCCAGCGCGGTGGTCTCGCGCAGTGATTTGCACAGCCGGCAGTTGTGCTGCGCGGCGCCCCGCAGCCGGACCAGCTCGGAGGTGACCGGGTCCAGCGCGCGCATCCGGGCCACGGCGGGCAGGAACTCGTTGAACACCAGATCCGACGGCTCGGTGGCGCGGTCCCACGCAATCGGCCCGTTCACCCAACCCAGCTGTTCCGTGCCGACGCCCAACGCCTCCAGCCCGGCACGCACCCGCGGAACGAAGTCGGCGATGTACATCTGCACGACGGCATCAAACGTGCGGTCACCCAACTGTTTCCACAATCGCGACCGCTGCTCGCCGGTGATCGCCGAGACGTCGGCGCTGAACTGCTCGGCGAACTCGGCGACCGCGACTTCGGCCTCCGACTCCGGCCCCTCAACCTCGACCGCGGCGGGCAACGGCGGCAACCCCAACGTCTGCGCGCAAACCCGCCGTACCAGACCCGTGATGCGCCCATCGCCCGGGCACAGGGCCACCAACCGCGTCAGCATTTCTCACACGCTACTGCGCTTGGCTCACCGAAGACATATAGAAATCCGGTATCCGCAGCGACGGCATGGCCGCCCGGGTGGCCCAGTCGCCCCATTCCCGCGGCAGCGTCTTTTCGCTCACCCCCGCCTCGCTGGCCCGCCGCAGCAGGTCCAGCGGGCTCTCGTTGAACCTGAAGTTGTTGACCGCCGCGGTCACCTCGCCGTCCTCGATCAGGTAGACCCCGTCGCGGGTGAGCCCGGTAAGCAGCAGCGTGGTCGGATCGACCTCCCGGATGTACCACAGGGTGGTCAACAGCAGGCCGCGCTCGGTGGCCGCGATCATGTCGGCTTGCTCCGCCGACCCGCCGGTCATCACCAAATTGTCGGCGGCGACCGCGACCGTGGCGTCGAATTTCTCGGCCGTGGCCCGCGGGTAGGCCAGCGCGTTGATGACGCCGTTGCGGATCCAGTCCACCTGGGCGATCTCCATGCCGTTGTCGAACACCGACATCGTCTCCGAGGAGGCGCTCACCGCGACGAACGGGGTGCACGCCAGCCCCGGTGCCATCGGGTCGGAGAATAGCGTGAGCGGCAGATCGGTGAGCCGCTCCCCCACGCGCGTGCCTCCGCCGGGCGCGGACAACGCCGTGCGTCCCTCCTGCGCGCCGCGGCCGGCCATCGACCAGGCCAGGTAGATCATCATGTCGGCCACGGTCGACGGCGGCATGATCGTTTCGTAACGTCCAGCGGGCAGTGCGACGCTGCGCTTGGCCCAGTCGAGCCTCGTCGAGAGTTGCTTGAGCAGCGAATCGGTCGGCACGTCAACGAAATCCGCGGTGCCAATACCCGCCCAGGCGCTGGCGTCGCCGCGTTTGGCATTGATCTCCAGCGCGCCGGTGGGCTGGGTGTAGCGCCGGCGCAGGCCGGTCGACGATGCGAGGAATGTTGTCGAAACACTGTGGTGCGCAAAACCATACAACCGATCGGCGCCGAGGAAGCCCCGGCTCAGCGAGTCGGCGACGTCGGAGAACACCATGGGGCCGGTGCCCGGCACCGGTGCGTCCCAATCGGCGGGCACCCCGCTATCGGCGAGCAACGGCGCGGCATCACCGGCCTCCGGCGCCGAGCGGGCCGCCTCCTGGGACGCCGCGACCAGCCCCGGAATCACCCGCGGATCCACCTCGGCGGAGACCACCGTGCCGATGTGTGCGCTATCACCCTGCCGCACAATGGAAATCACCGCGATGCTGCGGTTGACCGAAACCCCGTTGGTGGTCATGGAATTGCCCGCCCAGCGCAGCGTGGCCTCGACCCTGTCGGTGACCAGCACCATGGTCTCGCTGGCGCCGCCGAGCTTGGCCGCCTCGTCCAAGACAAGGTTGACGACGTGCTGCGGCGTGATCATCGGGCGCCCTCGCTGACCGTGTTGAGCACGTTCACCCCGCGGAACAGCGCCGACGGACAGCCGTGGCTGACCGGGGCGACCTGCCCAGGCTGCGCCTTGCCGCAGTTGAACGCGCCACCCATCCGCCAGGTCGACGCACCACCCACGGCTTCCAGCGAATTCCAGAAATCGGTGGTGGTCGCCTGGTAAGCGACGTCGCGCAACTGCCCGTCCAGGCGCCCGTCGCGGATGCGGAAGAACCGCTGGCCGGTGAACTGAAAGTTGTAGCGCTGCATGTCGATTGACCACGACTTATCGCCGACGATGTAGATGCCATCCTCGACGCGGCCGATCAGATCGGCGGTGCTGATGTCCTCGGCAGCTGGCTGCAGTGACACGTTGGCCATCCGCTGAATGGGCACGTGATGCGGCGAGTCGGCATACGAGCACCCGTTGGACCGCGGCTGCCCCAGCCGCGGGGCGAACACCCGGTCAAGCTGGTAGCCGACGAAGATCCCGTCGCGCACCAGGTCCCAGCTTTGCGCGGCCACTCCCTCGTCGTCGTAGCCGATGCTGGCCAGCCCGTGTTCGACGGTGCGGTCGGCGGTCACGTTCATCACCGGCGAGCCGTAGCGCATGGTGCCGAGCTTGTCGGGTGTGGCGAACGACGTCCCGGCGTAGGCGGCCTCGTAGCCGATCGCGCGGTCGTATTCGGTTGCGTGGCCGATGGATTCGTGAATGGTCAGCCACAGGTTCGTCGGATCGATCACCAAATCCGTTGGCCCCGCGGTGACGCTGGGCGCCTTGACCTTCTCGGCTAGCAGCGCCGGCAGCTGCGCCAGTTCGTCGGTCCAGTTCCACACATCGTCGCCGGCCAGCGCTTCCCAGCCGCGCCCCATCGGCGGGGCCAGCGTGCGCATCGAGTCGAAGCTGCCGGCGGCGGCGTCGACGGTCACCGCCTCCAGCGACGGCAGCACACGCACCCGCTGCTGGGTGATCGACGACCCGAAGGTGTCGGCGTAGAACGTCTGCTCCTTGACGGCGGTCAGGCCCGCCGACACGTGGTCGATGCCGTCGGCGCCCAGCAGGCGCCCGGAGTACTCCTCCAGCACGGCGATCTTGTCCGGACCGGGTATCTCGAACGGGTCGATCCGGTAGTTGGACACCCAGGTGGCATCGGTGTACACGGGCTCCTCGGCGAGCTCGACGCGCTCCTTGTTCAGCATCGCCAGCGTGGTGGCCACGTGCACGGCGCGGCGCGCGGTCTCGGCCGCGACGGCGGGCGCCAGCTCCGCGTGCGAGGCGAATCCCCAGGTGCCGTCGACGATCACCCGCACCGCCAGGCCCACCTCGCGGCTGACGACCGCGGTCTCCAGCTCGCCGTCACGCAGCTGGATGATCTCGCTGCTCAGGCGGTGAAGCCGCAGGTCGGCGTAGCTGGCCCCGGCCGCTTTGGCCGCCGACAGCGCGGCTTCGGCGAGCTCGTGGCGCGGCAGGTCCAGGAAGTCGGGATCGATCCCCCGGTTCGAAGTCACCGCACCACCGTAACGACCGCTCGCCCCGAACGACGGCAGCGCCCGCTTTAATTACCTGCATGGCCAGCGCCGTGCTGAGGAAACAGCCTCGATCCACGGCGCTGGGCTACGCCCTGCTGGCCCCAAGCCTGTTCGGTGTCCTCGCCTTTCTGCTGTTACCCATCCTGGTGGTGATCTGGCTCAGCCTCTACCGGTGGGACCTACTGGGCCCGCTGCGCTATGTGGGCTTGGCCAACTGGCGGTCGGTGCTGACCGACTCCGGCTTCGCCAACTCGCTGATCGTCACCGCCGTCTTCGTCGCGATCGTGGTTCCCGCGCAGACCATCCTCGGGCTGCTGGCCGCCTCCATGCTCGCCCGCCAACTCCCCGGGACCGGGCTATTTCGCACGGTCTACGTGCTGCCCTGGATCTGCGCGCCGCTGGCGATCGCGGTGCTGTGGCGCTGGATCCTGGCCCCCACCGACGGCGCCGTCAGCGCCGTACTGGGCCACAGCATCGGGTGGCTCTCCGACCCCAGCTTCGCGCTGCCGCTGGTGTCGGCCGTCGTGGTGTGGACCAACGTCGGGTACGTCTCGCTGTCGTTCCTCGCGGGACTGTTGGCCATCCCCGACGACATCCACGCCGCCGCGCGCACCGACGGCGCCAACGCGTGGCAGCGGTTCTGGCGCATCACCCTGCCCATGCTGCGCCCGACGACATTTTTCGTCCTGGTGACCGGGATCGTCAGCACCGCACAGGTTTTCGACATGGTGTACGCCCTGACCGGCGGCGGCCCGGGCAACAGCACCGACCTGGTGGCGCACCGCATCTACGCCGAGGCGTTCGGGGCGGCGGCGATCGGGCGGGCGTCGGTGATGGCGGTGGTGCTGTTCGTCATCCTGATCGGGGTCACCGTCGTCCAGCACCTCTACTTCCGTCGACGGATCAGCTATGACCTCGTCTAGCCGCCTCCTCAACGTCGCCATCTACGCCGGCCTGACGGTGGGCGCGCTGATCACGTTGGCGCCGTTCGCACTTGGGTTGCTGACCTCCTTCACCTCGGCGCACCAGTTCGCCACCGGCACGCCGCTGCAACTGCCGCGGCCACCCACGCTGGCCAACTACTCCGACCTGGGCGGCGCCGGGTTCGGCCGGGCGGCGGCGGTGACCGCGCTCATGACGGCGGTGATCCTGGTGGGCCAGCTGACGTTTTCGGTGCTGGCCGGATACGCGTTCGCGCGCTTGCATTTCCCCGGGCGCGACGCGTTGTTCTGGGTCTACATCGCCACGCTGATGGTGCCGGCAACGGTCACTGTGGTGCCGATGTATCTGATGATGGCGCAGCTGGGCCTGCGCAACACGTTCTGGGCGCTGGTGCTGCCGTTCATGTTCGGTTCGCCATACGCGATTTTTCTGCTGCGCGAGCACTTTCGAATCATCCCGAACGACTTGATCAACGCCGCGCGCCTCGACGGGGCCAACACTCTGGACGTGATCGTGCACGTGGTGATCCCCGCCAGCCGCCCGGTGCTGGCCGCGTTGACGTTGATCACGGTGGTCTCGCAGTGGAACAACTTCATGTGGCCGCTGGTGATCACGAGCGGGCACAAATGGCGGGTGCTCACCGTGGCGACGGCAGATCTGCAGTCGCGGTTCAACTCCCAGTGGACGTTGGTGATGGCGGCGACGACGCTCGCGATCGTGCCGCTGATCACGCTGTTCGTCGGCTTCCAGCGCCACATCGTCGCGTCGATCGTCGTCTCGGGGCTCAAATGACCAGGCCCCGCTCATCGACGCTGGTCGCCGGGGCGCTCGCGCTGGTGGCGGCGCTGCTGGCCGCAATGGCCGTGCTGTTGGACTATTCCGCCGAACCCCACGGCGGCAAGATCGTCATCAAGGTGCGGGTGTGGGCCGACCAGATCGCCGCGGCGTATCAGCAGTCGTTCGCGGAATTCAACCGCACGCATCGCGATATCGAGGTCCGCACCAACATCGTTGCGTATTCGACGTACTTCAACACGCTGCGCACCGATGTCGCGGGCGGCAGCGCCGACGACATCTTCTGGGTGTCCAACGCGTACCTCGCCGCCTACGCCGACGACGGCCGGTTGCTCGACGTCGGCGAGATGCTGGGCCCGGATGCCACGGCCGACTGGGATCCGGCGGTGGTGGAGCAGTTCACCCGCCGCGGCGTGCTGTGGGGTGTGCCGCAGCTGACCGACGGCGGGATCGCGCTGTACTACAACGCGGACCTGCTCGCGGCGGCCGGAGTCGATCCCGCCCAACTCAACGACTTGCGGTGGAACCCAACCGGCGACGGCGACACGTTGCGCCCCCTGCTGTCCCGGCTGACGCTCGACGCCGACGGAAACGCCGCTGGCACAGCATATTTCGATGCCGGGCGGGTCCGCCAGTGGGGATACAACGCGGCCAACGACCCCCAGGGCATCTACCTGAATTACATCGGGTCGGCGGGCGGGGTGTTCCAACGCGGCGACGAGTTCGCCTTCGACAACCCCGCGGCGGTGTCCGCCTTCCGGTATCTGGTCGGCCTCATCAACGACGACCACGTCGCGCCGCCGGCCGCCGACACCAACGACAACGGCGACTTCTCCCGCAATCAGTTCCTGGCCGGCAGGATGGCGCTCTTCCAGTCCGGCACCTACAACCTGAAACCGGTCGCCCGCGATGCGCGCTTCCGCTGGGGTGTGGCCATGATGCCGGCGGGCCCAGCCGGCCGCGTGAGCGTCACCAACGGCATTGCTGCGGCGGGCAATTCGGCGACCAAGCACCCGGATGCGGTGCGCCAGGTGCTGGCCTGGATGGGCAGCCGGGAGGGCAACGCCTACCTGGGCCGCGACGGTGCGGCCATCCCCGCGGTGCTGTCGGCTCAGCCGGTCTACTTCGACCACTGGGCCGCCGAAGGCATCGACGTCAGGCCATTCTTCTCCGTGCTGA
This sequence comes from Mycobacterium sp. E796, assembly GCF_001672815.1. GTDB lineage: Bacteria > Actinomycetota > Actinomycetes > Mycobacteriales > Mycobacteriaceae > Mycobacterium. The sequence continues at coordinate 13,423 of NZ_LZKK01000369.1, forward strand.
AGGGTCCCCGCATTCCCGCACCGGGCGGCGCCGGCTTCGCCGCGGGGTACACCGCCCTGCAGAGCTATTTCGACGAAATGTTCTTGGGTCGAGGCGATGTCGCCGCCACCCTGCGGAAGGCTCAGGCGGCGGCCAACGCCGCCGCGCAGCGCTAGCCGCCAGTCCCGTGAAAGCGTTCACAGGCCCGTCGACGGGCGGTACGCTGACGCGACCTGCAACAAGGAGAGGATGTCATGCCCGGGTGGTGGATTATTGCGATCCTGTTTTTCCTGGTGGCGGCCATGGCTTTCGTCGCGAGCCTGTTACTCGGCACCGGGACGAGGTCGACCTGGTGGGGCATCACCGCGGCGGCTGCGTTGTTTGGCGTGGTGTTCACCCTCATCAGCGCCTATGACCGGGTGGACACGCGAAACGTCGGCATCATCACCGAGTTCGGCAAGCCGGTAGGTGTGCACGGCGCCGGGATCGTGTGGCATGCGCCGTGGCGCAAGGTGAGTGAGCTGTCGGAGGCGATCCAGTTGCAGGCGTTCGAGTCGAACAGCTTCGACGACGCCAGTCAGGGCAGGGGCGCCAACAACAACCCGGCAGCGATCAATGTGCGGCTGGCCAACAACTCCAATGCCTACGTCGACGAGAACCTGAACTGGCGGCTGCGCGAGGGTGCGGCCCCGAAGCTGTTCCAGGATTACGGCGGCGCCAACGTATTCCAGACGATCAAGGAGCAGTTGGTTGACCGGCAGGCGCAGGTGGCGTTGTCGAAGGTGTTCGCCACGTTCAACCCGCAGGTCATGTTGGCGGCCGCGGCGAACGCACCAGGCTCGTCGGCGCAGATGACCGCGCCGGCCCAGGGTGCGGACTTGCCGGCGATGGCCGCACAGGTCAAGAAGGATCTGCAGGACGCGGTGGGCAGCGAGATCGAGATCCTCGACGTGCGCATCCCGCGGATCTTCTACGACCAGCCGACCCAGCAGCGCATCGACGCCTACAACCAGAAAGTTCAGGAAACGATCAACGCCCAGCAGGACGTCAAGACCGCGGAGCAGAACCGGTTGGCCGCCGAGCAGCGCGCCAACCAGCCCCCGCCGGATCTGCGGATCGCGATCTTCAACTGCCTCAACGATCAGGTGAAGAACGGCCGCGACCCGGCCGGGTGCTGGGGCCAGATCGGCGGCCAGCCGCTGGTCCAGGTGCCGCGCTAGCGTCCGTGAGCCGAGTCTCCGTCGAGATCGGCGCTGGCGTGAAGAAGTGGGAACTGGCGCTAGCGTCGATCTCGGCGTGTGGAACGCGCAGGACGGCCGCTAACCGGGCAGCACCAGCACCGGCACCGGGCTCTCGCGGATGATCTTGGCGCTGCGGGAACCGAGGAACACCCGGCGGATGTCGTCGCGCGGTCGCGTTCCTAGCGCCAGGATGTCGCCGTCGTGCCAGTCCGCATTGCCCAGCGCCTCGTGCCAGTCGTGGCCGGTAACCACCTGCAGCGCAACGTCTTCGCCGACTACCCCGTCGCTCTTCAGGCTTGCCAGGATCTCGCGCGCCTGCGCTGCCCACGCCTCGAGGATCTCGTCCTCGACGCCCAATCCCACCTCGGGCGGATACATCGTCTTGCCGCGTACGGCGAAAGTCATCACCCGCAGCGGCACCCCGAATCGCTGCGCAGTCTCGGCACAGCGCCGCACCACCTCGACCGCTTCGGGGGTGGCGGCGTAGGCGCAGGTGATCCGCGTCAATCCGCCTGTGTGCGCGCGATATCCGCGGGGGCTGATGGCCACCGGCACCGGTGACGCGTGCAGCAGCCAGTCGGCGGTGGTACCTATGACGACCAGGCCCGGTCCCCCGCTGGGCAGCGACCCCAGCACGACGACTTCGCCCCCGACCTCCTCGACCACCTCGATCAGTCCCGCCGACACCGAGCGGTGTGCGCGATGCAGGAAGGTGACGTCGATCCCGTCGCACAGATCGTGCAGGAACCGCGCGGCCTCCTCCGCTGAGTCCGTCGCCAAATGCTCGGCCCACTGCTCGTATTCGGCGTCGACGCGGGCCAGTGACGGTGCCAGCCACGGCTTGGGCACGATGGTCGCCACGGTGAGCGACGTCCCGAGCGTCCGCGCGGCGCGGACGGCCAGGTGCAGCCCCGACAGGCCGACTTCGCCCGCCCGGTATCCGGCGACCACGGTCACGGCGTTTCCTCCTCGTTGAGCGCACTGTGGTGGCGGCCCCAGACGAAGTAGAAGATCAGCGCCACCGCGATCCATCCGGAGAACGCGATCCAGGTGTACCAGTGCAGGCTGACCAGGATGTAGCCGCAGGCCAGCACCGAAAGTGCCGGCGTGACAGGGTAACCCGGCACCTTGAATGCCCGCGGCAGGTCGGGTTGGCGCACGCGCAGGATGATCACGCCGACGGAGACGACGATGAACGCTGTCAGGGTGCCGATGGACACCATGTCGGTCAGCTTGTCGAGCGGCACGAATGCGGCAAGGCACCCCGCGGCCACCGCGACGATCACCGTGTTGGTCACCGGGGTCATGGTGCGCGCATTCACCGTGGCGAACCGCGACGGCAGCAGCCCGTCGCGACCCATGGCGAACAGGATGCGCGTCATGCCGTACATCGTCACCAATGTGACCGAGAAGATCGAGATTACGGCGCCAGCGGCCAGAATCGTGCTGGCCCAACGGCCGTGGGTGACGTTGTCGAGGATCGTGGCCAGCCCCGCCTCTTGCTGGGCGGCGAAGTCGCGCCACGACTGGGTGCCGAGCGCGGCCAGCGCGACGAGGACGTACACGGTGGTGACGGTCGCCAGCGCCGCGAGGATGGCGCGCGGCATGGTCTTCTGCGGATCCTTCACCTCGTCACCGGCCGTCGAGACCGCGTCGAGGCCGATGTACGAGAAGAAGATGGTGCCGGCCGCCGAGCCGATGCCGGCGACGCCGAACGGGGCGAAGTCCTTGAGCCGGCCGAGGTCGAAGGCCGTGAACGCCAGGACCACGAACATGATCAGCACGCCGAGCTTGGTGAGCACCATGACGGTGTTGACCTTGGCCGACTCGCTGGCACCACGGACCAGCAGCAGCGCGCACATCACGATCAGGATGATCGCCGGCAGGTTCACTACGCCCGGTTCCGAGTCCCAGGGCGCCGCCGACAGCGCGTGCGGCAGTTGGAATCCGAACACGTTATGCAGCAGCTTGTTCAGGTATCCGCTCCAGGTGACCGAGACGGCGGCCGTGGACACCCCGTACTCCAGCAGCAGGCACGCCGCGACGCCCATCGCGACGGCCTCGCCCAGCGTGGTGTACGCGTAGGAATAGGCCGACCCCGAAACCGGCACCGCGGCGGCCAATTCGGCGTAGCACAGGGCCGCGAGCCCGGCCGCGATGCCCGCGATGAGAAACGAGACGATCACGCCGGGGCCGGCCTCGGGCACCGCCTGGGACATGACGAAGAAGATGCCGGTGCCGATCGTGGAGCCGACCCCGAACATGGTGAGCTGGAACGTGCCGATGCTGCGCTGGAGGTGATCCGCGGCCCCGCGGGCGGCGTGGGCGCCGACGACGGGACGGCGCCGCAGCATTTGGTCGGTCAGGCTGATCGAGCTGGATGGCACGTGCGCCCCCTGTTGCGTGGATCAGCTGATTATGCGCGAGCCTCCCGCAACGCCGCAGCGAACTGGTCAATCGCCCAGTCGATCTCCTGGCGGGTGATCACCAGCGGCGGCGCGAACCGCAGCGTCGAACCGTGGGTGTCCTTCACCAGGACGCCGCGCCGGGCCAGCCGCAGGCTCATTTCCTTGCCGGTGCCCAGCGTGGGTTCGATGTCGACGCCGGCCCACAGCCCGAGGCCGCGTACCGCGATCACGCCGTCACCGATCAGCCCCCGCAACCGGCGGTGCAGGTGCGCGCCCAATTGGGCCGACCGGGCCTGGAATTCGCCGCGCGCCAGCATCGAGACGACCGTGGTGCCGATCGCCGCGGCGAGGGGGTTGCCGCCGAAGGTCGAGCCGTGTTCGCCGGGGCGCAGCACGCCGAGGATCTCGCGGTCGGCGACGACCGCGGACAGGGGCACCACGCCGCCGCCGAGCGCCTTGCCGAGCAGGTAGACGTCCGGCACGACGCCCCACCGGTCAGAGGCGAACGTGTAGCCGGTGCGGGCCAGCCCCGACTGTATCTCGTCGGCGATCATCAGCACGTTGTGCTCGCTGCACAGCGCGCGGACGGTGGGCAGGTAGTCGTCGGGCGGGACGACGATGCCCGCCTCGCCCTGGATGGGTTCCAGCAGCACCGCCACGGTGTCGTCGTCGATCGCCCGGGCCAGCGCCGCGGCGTCGCCGAACGGTACCGAACGGAATCCCGGGGTGAAGGGCCCGAACCCGTCGCGCGCCGTCGGGTCGGACGAGAAGCTGACGATGCTGATCGTGCGGCCGTGGAAGTTGTTGTCCGCCACGATGATATTGGCCCGTCCCGCAGCGACGCCCTTGACTTCGGCGCCCCATTTGCGAGCGACCTTCAGGCCGCTCTCCACGGCTTCGGCGCCCGAATTCATCGGCAGCACCATGTCCTTGCCGCAGAGTCCGGCGAGCGCGGCGCAGAACGGCCCGAGCGTGTCGGAATGAAACGCGCGGCTCACCAACGTGACGGTGTCCAGTTGCGCGTGCGCGGTCTCGGTGATCTCGGGGTGGCGGTGACCGAAGTTGACCGCCGAATAGGCGGCCAGGAAATCCAGGTAGCGACGGCCTTCGACATCGGTGATCCACGCACCCTGGGCGCTTGCCGCGACGACGGGCAGCGGCGAATAGTTGTGCGCCGCATACCTTTCGACCAGCCCGACCGCCGCGTCGGTGCCGTGCGCGGTCCGGGCGTCGAGGATCGTCATGGGAATACCTCCAATGTGCAGCACTTGACGGAGCCGCCGCCCTTGAGCAATTCGGACAAATCCACGCCGACCGGCTCGAAGCCGGCCTCCCGCAGTTGTGTGGCGAAACCGGTTGCCGCCGAGGGCAGCACGACGTTCCGGCCGTCGGAGACGACGTTGAGCCCGAGCACGTAGGCGTCGGCGCTTCCCACGACGATCGCGTCGGGAAACAGCGCGCGCAGCTGATCTTGCGCCGCCGCGCTGAACGCCGGTGGATAGAACGCGATCGTGTCGTCATCGAGGACGGCCAGCGCGGTGTCGAGATGGTAGAAGCGCGGGTCCACCAGCTCCAGCGAGGCGACCGGAACATCGAGCGCCGCGGCGATTTCCGGGTGTGCGCGCCGGTCGGTGCGAAACCCATAGCCCGCCAACACCATATCGCCGACCATCAGCAGGTCGCCCTGTCCCTCGTTGACGTGGCGGGTGGCCACCGGCCGATAACCCAGCGACGACATCCATTCGGAATAGGCGCGGGACTCCCCGGCGCGCTCGGCGAACCGAAACTTGGCGACGACGGCGATGTCGCGGGCGATCAACCCGCCGTTGGCGGCGTAGACCATGTCCGGGAGACCGGGCACGGGTTCGATCACGTCCACGTGGTGACCCAGCCGCAGGTAGGTCTGGCGCAGGGCGTCCCACTGCGCCCGGGCGAGGTGGGCATCGACGGGCGTGCTGACGTCCATCCAGGGGTTGATCGCGTATTCAACCGCGAAGAAGTCGGGTCGGGTCATCGCGTAGCGGCGGGTCCGGGACTCGCGCCATGTCGTGGACGAGGGTGCGGCGAGGTACGAATCCGTCATAAATCAACGGTATTTGCGGCGGCTCAAACAAGCAAACGACGTTTCTTGCGTGTCTATAATCGATTTATTGCGCGACAGCTCCGAGCACGGCGATTTGTTAAGGGGTGACAGATGGACCGCCTGGACGAGACGGACGAGCGGATCCTCGCCGAGCTGACCAGAAATGCGCGGGCCACCTTCGCGGAGATCGGCCAGACGGTGAATCTTTCGGCGCCGGCGGTCAAGCGCCGTGTCGACCGGATGCTCGACGACGGGGCGATCAGGGGCTTCACGACGGTCGTCGACCCCAACGCGCTCGGCTGGAAGACGGAGGCCTACGTGCAGGTGTTCTGCCACGGCACGATCGAACCCGATCGGCTACGGGCGGCGTGGGTGGACATGCCCGAGGTGGTCAGCGCGGCGACGGTCACCGGAACGTCTGACGCGATCCTGCACGTGCTGGCCCGCGACATGCGGCACCTGGAGGCGGCGCTGGAGCGCATCCGCTCGAGCGCGGACATCGAGCGCAGCGAAAGCATCGTCGTGCTGTCCAACCTCATCGACCGGATGCGGACTTAACGATGTGCGCCGCGCACCCACCCAACCAGACGCCTCAGCTTCGACGGTGACGGCGTCGGTGGCCGCCGGGATACATAGGGCCACGGGCGGTTTCGCTCCGGCACGGAGGCGGCCCGGACATGCTTGAGCTGCGTGCGCAGGTGCTGGCGCAGGTCATGCAGGTCGGGATCCGTCCAGCGGTTGTCGGCTTCGATCGGGTCGGCGGTCAGGTCGTACAGCTCCCACTGGTCGTCCACTGGCGATGTCCGGTACGCCTCGCCGCCGAGGCCGTTGGCCGCGAGGTGGCGCACCCCGGGTTCGGTCCAGGTGGCCGGGTCGTCGAAGGTGCGGACCAGCTTCCACAGGTGCCCACCGCCCTCGGTCGCCGTCGCGTCGTCGACGCGCACCACGAGTCCCTCGAAATTGGACGCGGTGTGGGCGGGCACCCGAATCCGCAGCGGCGCAGGCGGATTGACGGTCCGCTTCAGGCGGCGCGCGAGCCCTGAGGCGCCGCTGTCGCCCTCGAGCATGTTGTCGCGGGTCATCAGGTAGACGGCCCGCGCGTTATCGGCGGGCGCCCCGTCGACGATCGGCATGAGGTCGCGGCCGGGCAGCTCGTGGACTTCCGAGAACGACTCGGCGAGAGCGGAAGCGGCGGCGGCCACGTCGATGCCGGCGGCCGAAAGCAGCGTCGGCACAAGGTCGACGTGCGACGTCGGCGCGGTCACCAGGCGTGGCCCGGTCGGCCGCTCGCCGATGCGGGCGATCACGAACGGAACGCGGGTCGCCTCGTCGTACAGGTTGAACCATTTCTGGTGCAGCCCACCGTGGGCGCCCAGCAGGTCGCCGTGGTCGGCGGTGCGCACCAGCACCGCGTTGGCTGAACCACCCTCGGTGACCGCCCGCCTCACGCGGTCGATGGGCCCGTCCACCTCGGCGTGCAGGCGGTAATAGAGGTCGCGGTAGCGCTGGGCGTTGCGCTCGTAGGTTCGGCTGATCGCCGGTGCCGGGCCGTAGCCGGAGTAATACGCCTCGCGGAAGGCGATTTGGGCGGCCGGCTTGGTCGACAGGTCCTCGTCGGCGGTGGGCGCCGCGGCCACCGGCGGCGGGTCCAGCGGTGACGGCTTGACCGGACCCCGGCGCGCCCAGGTGGGGAACAGCACGATGTCGTGGGGGTTGACGAAGCTGGCGACCAACAGGAACGGGCGCAGGGCGTCAGGGTCGCCGGCGCGGCGGCGGGCGTAGCGGTCGGTCAGCCAGGCGACGACGCGGTCGGCGATCAGCGGGTCCCGGCGAACGCCCGCGTTGGCCAACAGCGCGCCGTGCGGTTCGGGGCCCACCCATCCCGAAAAGCCAAACGGGCCAAGCGAATCGGCGTCCAGGTAGCGCTGGACGGCCGCGCCATCGACGACGCCGTCGTCGTCGTTGGTCAGCAATGAACACCCGGTCGAGGGATCGACGAGGTCGGCGTGCGAGATGTGCCACTTGCCGTCGTAGTGCGTGTCGTAACCCGCCGCCCGAAACCAGTTGCCCAGGGTGGGCACCTCGCCCTGGCGGAGCCAGCGCATGCGGGAATCGTCGGCCGTCTTGCCGATGCCGTCGGTCTGGGTGACCCCGTGCAGGTCGGGGTAATGGCCGGTGAAAATCGTCGGGCGGCTGGGCACGCAGGCCAGCGAGCCGGTGTAGTGCCGGCCAAAACTGACGCCGTGATCGTCAAACCACTTGCGCCCGCGCAACGTCCGGTCGCGCCACGCCAACACCTCGCGCGCCTCGTACGGGGGGACGGCGCGCTCCTCGTCGGTCATGATGATGATGACATCGGGGCGATCAGACACGGGCGTTCTCCAATCGATTCGCGAGCCCGGCCAGCATCACGTCGGACTGTCGCGCGAGAAACCGACACAGGACACCTTCGGCGAGTTTCTGGACGGGGCCAGCGCCGATTTCGACCGTGCTCGTCAGCGTCACGACGGTCGAGCCCGACGGGGCCGGATCGAGCGTCCAGCGGTTTTTCATCCTGCGCACGCGGCTGGGCAGGCCCTCGACGTCGTAGGCCAGGGCGCGCGGCGGGTCGAACTCGGTGATGCGTTCGACGAGGGCATCGCGTTTGACCTGGACTCGCCGGGCGGTGCCGACGGCCGCCCCGTCGGCTCCGGAGAACAGGATGCACGAGTGGTCGACATTGCCGGACCACGAACTGATCGCGCCGAAGTCGGCAAGCACGTCCCAGATCTGTTGGGGGCGCGCCGCGATGCTGCGACTGCGGCGAACGTCGGCCATGCCTAGGGCATCGTGTGGAACATCGTCTCGAGCACCACGGCCAGGGCACTGACCGCGACGGTGATCGCGATGGTCACCCAGTCGGCCAGCTTGGGCCGCGCCGGATTGGCCGAGAGCTGACCGGCACCGCCGCGGGCGGTGATCGCGTCGCCCATCTCGTCGGCGCGCCGCAGGGTGACGGTCGTGGCGGCGGCCAGCAGGTCGATCAGCTCCAGGGCGTGGCGTCGGCGACGGGCCTTGCGGCTGCGCGGTATTCGCTTGGGCCGCAGCCGGCGGGCGGCGTAGAGCACTTGGAATTCGTCGATCAGCATCGGGAAGGCGCGCAGTGCGAGGGCCAGGGCCGCCGCCCATTCGTCGACCGGGATCCGCAGCAGCTTGAACGGTCGGCCCAAAGTGGCCAGCGCGGGCCCTATTTCGGCGACATTGGTGGTCCAGGACACCATCGCGCCAAGCGCGAGCAGCACAATCGACAGCGCCGTGATCCGCAGGAAGTGCAAGCCTCCCCCGAGTCCGATCTCAAGGCCACCCATCGAGAACTTCGGGGTGCCGCCGCCGAGCACGGCGGTGATGCCGCCCAGGGCGATGACGATCCACAACCACCGCGGGACCGACGGCAGCGCGCCGCGCGGAATGCGCGCGATCCGGGCCGCCGCCAAGACCAGCGCCGCCACCAACCCGATCGTCACCCAGCCCGGGTAGAACGTCAGCAGCGCCGAAACGCCAAAGACGACGAGCAGTTTGGTGCCCGCCCACAGTTCGTGGACTGCGGAGGTTCCGGGCACCGGTACAAGCAGCACGACGGGGCGCGGCGTGCGTCGGGTCGAGCCGCGCGTGGGGGCGGAGGTCGCGGTCATGCCATGCCCCCCGCCGTGGCCGACACGGGCTGCAGCGTGCCGTTGCGCAGGTGCAGGGTGCGTGGGCACAGCTCCTCCAGCCCCACGAAGTCGTGCGAAATGACAACCACCGTCAGGTCCTGCTCACGGCGCAGGTCTTCCAGCAGCCGCAGCAGGCCGCGCTGGCTGGCGGCGTCCAACCCGGCCAGCGGCTCGTCGAGGATCAGCGCCCGCGGCGAACGGGCCAGGAGTCCCGCCAGCACCACGCGGCGCATCTGACCGCCGCTGAGCTGGTCAATGGGCCGCTTGGCCAGGGTGGCATCGAGTCCGACGACGGCCAGCGCCTCGGCGACGCGATCCGTCTCCCGCGGCGAAAAGCCCGCTGCCGAGGCAACTTCCAATTCGACGCGGCTGCGCATCAGCTGCAACCTGGCCGCCTGGAACGACAACGCCACCGCGCCGACCTGCTCGTGGACGGGCACGCCATCCATCAGGCAGGTACCGGTCGTCGGCACCGTCAACCCGGCCATGATCCAGGCCAACGTCGACTTGCCCGAGCCGTTGCCGCCGTGGATCAGCACCCCGTCTCCCTGCTCCACGGTGAAACTGACGTCGCGCAGTGCGGTTTTGGCCCACGGCGTGCCGCTGCCGTATTCGTGGCCGACGCCGACAAGCTCGATCACCGGCGTCTGCGAGCGACGGTTGACCGTGGTGGCCCCATTGGTTCCGGCCGGCGCGGGCACCGTCTCGACCATGCTTGCGTTATCCGGGGAATCGCTGAGATCGATTGTGCGGTCGGCGGAATCGGCCTCGTTGTTGTAGTGCGTGATGTGCACCAGGGCGGTGCGGTGGCGCTTGGTCAGATCGGACAGCACGCGCAGCAACGTATCCCGTCCCTGCTGGTCGACCATGGTGGTCACCTCGTCGGCGATGAGCAACGCCGGCTCCCGGGCCATCGCCGCGGCGAGCGCCAGGCGCTGCAGTTCGCCCCCGGAGAGGCTTCCGGTCTCGCGTTGCGCGAGCCCGTCGAGGCCGACCTCGCTCAGCAGCCGGTCCACGTCGATCTTGGTGCCGGGCGGCAGACCCCAGACCACGTCGTCGGCGACCCGCGTGCCCAGCACCTGGCTTTCGGGGTGCTGCAGCACGACCGCGGTGCCGCCCAGCTTGCCGAGGCCCACCGCGCCCGGGCGCTGCACCGTGCCCGACGTCGGTTCGCGGCCGGCCAAAATCAGCATCAGCGTGGTCTTCCCGGAACCGTTGGGTCCGGTGACCGCGACGTGTTCGCCGACCTGCAGGTCCAGGCTCAGCTCGCGCAGCGCGTCCCGGCGGGCACCCGGGTAACGGAAGCGCACCTTGTCCAGCCGCACCGGCACCGGCCCGACGGGGCCCTCCTCGGGCCCGCTCTCGTCCCATGCGTCCAACTTGTGCACGTCGGGGATGCCGCGCATCCGATCCAGCAGGCGAGACAGCGCCCACCAGCCGATCAGCGACACGACCAGGATCCCGACGAGGTAATAGATCAGCACCAGCAACTGCCAATGCTGCACGCCGAGAGCGAAATACCGCTTCAAGTCCTCGCCAACGCCCTGCATGTGTATCCGAGCCAGGAAGGCCGCGACGCCGTTCACATCCGCGGTGATGACGTCGAAGATCAGGTGACGCAGGCGGGTCATCACGGTCAGCCCGATGACGTCGGCGGCGCCGAATGCCAGGCCAGCGACCAACGACCAAACGATCACCGACGGTAGCCCGCGGCGCTTGCGCTTGATGATTCCGGTCAGACCGCCGATGTAGACGCAATGGATGACGGTCATGAGGCCGCCCAACCCGGCGATCAGGAAGGCGATCATCCCGGCCGCGACCGTCGCGGCCATCAGGACGCGGAACCGGTAACGGTAGGCCAGCAGCCCGGTGGGCACGGTGCCCAGCAAGGCCAGTCCCGCGGCGAACGGGACGACCACCGAGAGGATGGCGATGACCGCGCACAGCGCCCCCATGACGGCGGCCTGTGCCAATTCGACCGGTCGCAGCGGTCCACCCCGGTCGCTCGATCGGGATGGTCGGGGGACGGTCACCTCACCGATTCTGCCAGGCCGCAGCGGCAAGTCCCCGCGCCACACTCTGCACGCTGGGTTTTTGCGGCGACGCGTGTGGCGTCCGTCTCGCTTAGCAAAGCTATGCAACCATGGGTGTATGAACGCATCCGCCGCCAACCACACTGATGTCGTTGACGCCGCAAACACTGAGCCCCAGTCCGGCCTCGGAGCCGACCTCCTCGCCGTGGTCGCCCGGCTCAACCGGCTGGCCACCCAGCGCATCCAGATGCCGCTGCCCGCGGCGCAGGCCCGGCTGCTGGCCACCATCGAGGCGCACGGAGAGGCTCGGATCGGCGACCTGGCGGGCGTCGACCACTGTTCCCAGCCGACGATGACCACCCAGGTGCGCCGCCTGGAGGACGCCGGCCTGGTGACGCGGACCGTCGACCCCGGCGACGCCCGGGCGGTCCGCATCCGCATCACGGCCGACGGGATACGCACGCTAGACGCCGTTCGGGCCGACCGGGCCGCCGCGATCGAACCGCAGTTGGCCCTGCTCGAGCCGGCCGACCGCGAGGTGCTCAAGCAGGCGGTCGAGGTCCTGCGGCGGCTGCTCGAGAACGCGTCGGCGACGCCGCGCCGCCACACGCTGTGACGGCGCCGTCCGGTGGCTGCACCGCCGCGGGCGGGTAGACACTGGAAGTTCGGACTGACCAGTGATGGAAAGGTGGCGGTGATGCGGCCCGAGGCTTCCGCCTTCCCGGCCCCCCCGTTGACCGTATGGGTCGGACCGACGAGGTACGTCTTCGCGCCCGGTCGCGACGTGCTGGTGGGCTACGGCCCGGGGGTCGACATCCCATTGGGGCCACCGGGCCACCAGGCGCCGCCCCACCCCGACGTGGTGCTGCGGTTCACCGGCCGCCACTGGGTGGCCATCGACAACAGCCCCCGCGGGATGTTCGTCAACGGCTCGCGGGTGCCGACCGTCGACGTGCACTCCGGCCAGGCGATCACGATCGGCGATCCGCAGCGAGGCCCGCGGCTGGTTTTCCAGATCGATTCACCCGCTCCGCCGCCGCCTGTCACCCGGAACCGCCCGAACGACCCCAGCTTGCGGGCGCCGACCGAGCGCGGCACCCAGCCAATCCCGATCCCGCCACCCCAGCCGCCAGCGGCCGAGCCGCCTCGTCCACCCGCCCCGCCGGAACCCCCGGCGCCGCCCCTCGTCGAAGCCAACGCGGCCGCGGCGGACGAACCGTCAGACGGTCCGGGCCTGATCGAGCGGATGACCACGCGGAAGCTGCCGACCGCTGGCCCCTCCTTCCGCACCCAAGAGGGCAACACGACGTATCGGCTGCCGCTGCGATCCGGCGCGCGGACCAGTGGGGTCACGGCGTACCAGCTGGGACTCACGGTCGACGGGCACGAGGTGCTCACGGACATCTCGTTCACGGCTGCTGTGGGGACGCTGACCGCGATCGTGGGACCGTCGACGGCGCGCAACTCAGCCCTGCTCGAACTGCTGGCCGGCACAAGGGGACTCAGCTCCGGAACGATTACGGTCGACGGCCACGACGTGCACGCCGAGCCCGAGTCGATGCGCTCGCGCATCGGGATCGTCCGCGGCGACGAGTGCCTGCATCCGCGGCTCACGGTCGAACAGGCCCTGGGCTACGCCGCCGAGTTGCGCCTGCCGCCGGACACCGCCGCCGAGCACCGTCGGCGGGTGGTCGATCAGGTGCTCGAGGAGCTCGAGCTGGCGCCCCACCGCGCAACTCGGATCAGCAAACTGCCACCCGAGCTGCGCCGGTGCGCGTCGCTGGCGGTCGAACTGGTCACCCGGCCGACGCTGCTGGTGGTCGACGATCCCGGCGCCGGGCTCGATGCGCCGCAGCAAGACCGCGTGATGGCGATCCTGCGCCGGCAGGCCGACATCGGCTGTGTCGTGGTGGTCGCGATGCCGTCGCACTCGTCGCTGAGCAACCTCAACCTCTGCGACCAGGTGTTGGTCCTGACCGCGCGGGGCGCCCCGGCTTTCCTCGGGACGCCGTTGCAGGTCGAGTCCGCGATGGGCAGCACCGACTGGGCGACAGTCCTCGAGCAGGTCGGCGCCGATCCCGACGGCGCGCACCGCGCGTTTCGCGCTCGACAACCCCCGCCGACCGCGCCGCCGCAGGTCGCCGCGCCGTGGCCGCTGCCCGAAAAGCTCGCCACGAAGCGGCAAGTCCGGCTGCTCGTCCGTCGCCAGCTCCGCCTGCTCTTCGCCGACCACCTCTACTTCCTGTTCCTGGCGATCCTGCCCTTCGTCTTGGCGGCGCTGGCGTTGTTGATCCCCGGCGATTCCGGGTTGGAGCGACCGAACCCGAGCAGCTCCAACCCCCACGAAGCCATCGAAATCCTGGCCGCGCTCAACATCGCCGCGGTGATCGTGGGGACGGCCCTGACCATCCGCACGCTGGTGGAAGAGCGCCGCCCCTTCCGACGCGAGCAGGCACTCGGGCTTTCGACCCCGGCCTATCTGGGCGCCAAGATCGTCGTCTTCGGCCTGGCCGCGCTCATCCTGTCGGGCATCGTCTTCGCGATCGTCGTCGCGGTGAAAGGCGGGCCGGTGCACGGCCCGGTGCTGTTGGGCTTCTCCGGCGGGGCCACTGCTGAGCTGTATCTGAGCGTGGGCGTGACGGCTGTCGTGTCGGCGGTCGTCGGGCTGGCGCTGTCCGCCATGGGCAGCCGGCTGCGTGAGGTACTGCCGCTGCTGGTGCTGGTGATCCTGGCGTCGCTGCTGTTCAACGGGAGCCTGGTGCAGCTGGTGAGCAAGTGGGGCTTTCAGCAGGTTTCGTGGTTCGTCCCGGCCCAGTGGGGCTTCGCCGCGTCGGCGTCGGTCGCCGATCTGCGCAGGGTCGACGCGCTCGCCGCCAACGCCCTCATGTGGACCCACTATTCGGGTTGGTGGATCTTCGACATGGTGATGCTGTTGGGCTTCGGCGCCGGCGCGGCCGGCTTTGCCCTCTACCGGCTGCGAGCGCCCAAACGGCCGACCTGACCCCAGCGCCGCGCCGAGCGTGCACTCAGCGCTTGACAATGCCAAAACCCACAACCGGTGCACGTTGGGCGATTGTTATCCAAGGCCTGTTTCAAGGCCTGAGCAGCGGGATACCGTCCTTTCATGGCGCCAGACACGAAGAGCACGGCCGAACACTTGCGCAACGCCTTGGACGGGCGGTGGCGCGACGTGAAGAACCGGATGCGGGCCACGATGACCGAGGAGCTGTTCCGCCCGCATTACACGCCGAACACGGTGATCGCCCGCACCAAGGTGGCGGAGCAAATGCGGATCATGGCGGCGTTCGGGGCCGCCGCCGACAACTTCCGTAAGGAGCACGGCGGCACCGGCGACGTGGGCGCGGCGATCACGATGATCGAGATGCTCGCGATGTCGGACCTGTCGCTGATGGTCAAGGCCGGGGTCCAGTGGGGGCTGTTCGGCGGTGCCGTCGAGAACCTGGGCACCGAGCGCCACCACGAGGCGTACGTGAAGCAGATCATCAGCCTCGAGCTGCGCGGTTGCTTCGCGATGACCGAGACGGGGCACGGCAGCGACGTCCAGTCGGTGGAGACCACCGCGACCTACGACGTCGACACCGAGGAGTTCGTCATCGACTCCCCCACCCCGACGGCCCGCAAGGATTACATCGGAGGCGCCGCCGAAACCGCCACCATGGCAGCGGTTTTCGCGCAATTGATCACCACCGAGGACGGAAAGCCGGTCAACCACGGCGTGCACTGCGTTCTGGTCCCGATCCGCGACGCCGACGGCAACGACCTGCCAGGGGTGACGACGTCGGACTGCGAGTACAAGGGCGGCCTGCCCGGTGTGGACAACGGCCGCATCGTCTTCGATCACGTCCGCGTCCCGCGGGTGAACCTGCTGAACAAATACGGCGACGTGGCGCCGGACGGCACCTACAGTTCGCCGATCGACAACCCCAACCGGCGGTTCTTCACCATGCTGGGCACGCTGGTTCGCGGCCGGATCACGGTGGGCGGCAGCGCGGGCGCCGCGGCGCGCGTCGCGCTGGACATCGCAACTCGATATGCGTTGCAGCGCAGGCAATTCAAGGCCCCGGATGACGACACCGAGGTGCTGATCATGGACTACCTGGTGCATCAGCGCCGGCTGTTTCCGTTGATCGCGAGGTCATACGCGCTGCAGTTCGCCCAGAACGAGCTGGTCAGCAAGTGCCACGACATCCAGACCGCGGACGCCCCCGACGCCGACGAGCAGCGCGAGCTGGAAGCGCGGGCCGCGGGGCTCAAGGCGGCCAACACCTGGCACGCGTCCCGGGCCATCCAGGAGGCCCGGGAGGCCTGTGGCGGCGCGGGTTACATGGCCGAGAACCGGCTGATCGGGCTGCGCGGCGACACCGACGTGTTCACCACGTTCGAGGGCGACAACCATGTGCTGACCCAACTGGTGGCCAAGGAGCTGCTGACGGCGTACGCCGACGACATCCGCAGCATGAGCCCCGTCGAATGGGTGCGCTTCGCCGCCAACACCGTCGGTGAGCGGGTGCGGAAACGCACTGCGGCCGAGGCGATTATGCAGACGATCATCGACGCCCGCCAAGACAGCGAAGAGGAAGGCAGCCTGTTCAACCGCGGCACCCAGGTCACCATGTTCGAGGAACGCGAAGACTACCTTTTGTCTTCGGTGGCGCGCCGACTGCAAGGCAAATCCAAGGAGATGTCGGAATTCGACGCGTTCAACGCCGTGCAGGATCACGTGCTGCACGCGGCGAGCGCGCACATCGACCGGATAGTGCTGGAGGCGTTCGTCGCCGGGATCGACTCGTGCGAGGACGCGGACGCCCGCGAGCTGCTCGAAATGGTCTGCGATTTGTACGCATTGTCGGTGATCGAGGACGACAAGGCGTGGTATATCGAGCATGGTTACCTGTCGACCGGGCGGGCCAAGGCCGTCACTCGCGGCATCAACGATCGATGCCGCAAGTTGCGCCCCTACGCCGAGACGCTGGTGGACGGGTTCGGCATCCCCGAGCCGCTGCGGTACGCGGAGATGCTGCACCCGGAGAACCTGCCGGACTGAGTCCGCGGAAGCGGTTGTGCGCCAGCGCTACTGATGCGGGATCTTGCCGAGCGCCTGCAGCTTGCCGTCGGATCCGATCTGGAACTTCACCGTGCCGATTCCGGTGGGACAACAGGGTTCGTCCTTGCCGACCTGCCATTGATACTGAACGGTGATCGTGTCGTCGGAGGGCGGCAGCACCGTGATGTACGGCTTCGGGTTCGGCGTGGGCGAGCCCAGCGGTGTGTTGTGGTCGAAGAATAGGAGCTGCTGCGGCGTCGACTCGCTGGCGATGGTCGGGATGACCTGAATCCAGTACAGCCGGCACTTCTTGGTGTGACCCCGTGCGATTTCGACCCACGTCGAGCCCGGCACCTCGACTGGGACCGAGGCAATGGCCTGCCGCACCGTGTCGGCGGTCGGACCGTCGGAATCCTTACATGTATCGCCCCGCGACGCCGGCGGCGCCGTCGGATTTCCCCCACAGGCCGACACCAACAAGATCAGCAGAATCACAATCGGGCGGCGCACATTGTGAGCTTAACGAAAACTGTGAATGTCCCATTTGTTTCGTCGGAAGCGTGGTTCTGAGCGGCAATTCACCGGGGAACGCGGGTAATCTGGCCGACGTCGCAGATCGGCGCTGACCTGCGATTACCTGGCATTCCGGGGACCTCACAGGGTAGCCCGGGTCCGGTGAAAGGAAGCCGTAAAACGGCGGAAACATCGGACACCCGATGCCGAAACATCGTTGCCGCACTATTTGGTGCATTAGGCCATTTGTGCGCTCGAGGGGAGGAAAGTAGGCGTGGCCACCGAGCCCCATGGCGTTCGCGGGGACGCCGTGCAGAGCATGTGCGCCTACTGCGGTGTCGGTTGCGGCATGGTGTTGCAAGTCACAGCCGACCGGGCGAGCGGCCGCCGTCACATTACGAAAGCTGTTGGGAGCAAAAGCCACCCCGCCAACTTCGGCCGACTGTGCACGAAGGGCGCGACCACGTCAGACATGCTGGCCGCGCCCGGCCGGATGGAATCGGCACACGTGCGAGCCGACCGCGGCGAGCCCCTCGAGCCGATCGACATCGACGAAGCGATAACTCGGTGCGCGCAGCGGCTCCGGGCGATCATCGACCGGCACGGCCCCGACTCCTTCGCCATGTACGTGTCGGGCCAGATGTCCATCGAGGCCCAGTATTTGGCGAACAAGCTGACCAAGGGCTTCATCGGCACCAACCAGATCGAGTCGAATTCGCGGCTGTGCATGGCCAGCGCGGGTTCGGGCTACAAGCTGTCCCTGGGCGCGGACGGACCGCCCGGCTCGTACCAGGACTTCGACGCGGCCGACGTGTTCCTGGTCATCGGCTCCAACATGGCCGACTGCCACCCGATCCTGTTCCTGCGCATGATGGAACGCGTCAAGGCCGGCGCCAAGCTGATCGTGGTGGACCCGCGCCGCACCGCGACGGCCGAGAAGGCCGACCTGTTCCTGCAGATCGCCCCCGGGACCGATCTCGCGCTGCTCAACGGGCTGCTGCACCTGATCGTCCAAAACGGCCACACCGATCTCGAGTTCATCGCCGAATTCACTGAAGGCTGGGAGGTGATGCCGAGCTTCCTTGGGCAGTACAGTCCGGAACGGGTCGGTGAAATCACCGGTATCCCAAGTGAAGACATCCACACCGCGGCGCGCTGGATCGGTGAAGCCGAAAACTTCATGAGCTGCTGGACGATGGGGCTCAACCAGAGCACCCACGGCACCTGGAACACCAACGCGATCTGCAACCTGCACCTGGCGACCGGCACGATCTGCAAACCCGGCAGCGGTCCCTTCTCGCTCACCGGGCAGCCCAACGCCATGGGCGGCCGCGAAATGGGTTACATGGGACCGGGTCTGCCCGGTCAGCGCTCGGTGGCCTCGGTCGCCGACCGCGAATTCGTCGAGGACCAGTGGGGCATTCCGCGCGGATCGCTGCGCACCGAGGTCGGCACGGGCACCGTCGACATGTTCTCCCGCATGGCCGACGGCCAGATCAAGGCCTGCTGGATCGTCTGCACCAATCCCATTGCCTCCGTGGCGAACCGGAGGACCGTACTGGCCGGCCTGGAAAGGGCCGAGCTGGTGATCGGCCAGGACGCGTTCCTCGAGACCGAGACCAACGAGTATGCCGACGTGTTGTTGCCGGCCGCCCTGTGGTCGGAGGCCGAAGGGGTGATGGTCAATTCCGAGCGAAACCTGACCCTGTTCCAGCCGGCCCTCAGCGCGCCGGGCCAAGCGCTTCCGGACTGGCAGATCATCGCCCGAATCGCCTGCGCGATGGGGTTTTCCGAGTCGTTCAGTTATGACTCCGCGGAGGAGGTGTTCGAGGAGATCAAACGATTCTGGAACCCCGCGACGGGCTACGACCTGCGCGGCGCCAGCTACTCCCGGTTGCACCGGACGCCGCTGCAGTGGCCGTGCCCGCCCGACGGTGCCGACCGTAACCCCATCCGCTACCTGAATGACGGTGTCAGCCAGGCCCGGCTGGTCCGCGAGGACGGCAGCGCGCCCCGGCTGGCCTTCCCCACCCCGAGCGG
>NZ_LZKK01000370.1 GCF_001672815.1 Mycobacterium sp. E796
GGCCAAAGCCGCGGTCATGACTGCCTCCTATTCGAATATATGTTCGATACATTTGCGAGTAAACACCCACCCTCCGATAACCGCGCTGAGCAGCTGGAATCTCTGCGCAGGCGGATGGCTGCAATGTCCGGGCGAGCCCCCGACCCGCTGCCGGATTCGGAATCCGTGGTGGCGCTCCCGCGGTGGCTGGCGGAGTCGCTGCCGGTGCCGTTGCCGCGCGGGACGGTGGCGGTGTGCTCGGGGGCCCGGTCGCTGCTGCTGAGCATGGTGGCCTCGGTGACGGCGGCCGGGGGCAACGTCGCCATCGTCGGCCAGCCGGACATCGGGCTGCTGGCCGCGGCGGAGATGGGGGCGGACCTGAGCCGGCTCGCGGTGATACCGGATCCCGGAACCGATCCGGTCGAGGTGGCCGCGGTGCTCATCGACGGCATGGACCTGGTGGTGCTTGGCCTGGGCGGGCGGCAGGTGTCGCACACCCGGGCGCGGGCGGTGGTGGCGCGGGCCCGCAACAAGGGGTGCACCCTGCTGGTCACCGACGGCGACTGGCAGGGGGCGCCGACGCGGCTCGCGGCCCGGGTCTGCGGTTATGAGATCACGGCGAACGGTCACCCGGGCTTCGGCCGGATCAGCCGGGTGCGGCTGCAGGTCAGCGGGGTGTGCGCGGGCAGGCGGGTGATCGGCCGGGCTCGGGCGGGGTGAGTCCCGTGGCATCCCGGGCCCTGGCGATCTGGTGCATGGACTGGCCGGCGGTCGCGGCGGCGGCCGCGGCGGACCTGCCCGCGACGGCCCCGGTCGCGGTCACGCTGGCCAACCGGGTGATCGCCTGCTCGTCGGCCGCCCGCGCGGCGGGAGTGCGGCGCGGGCTGCGACGACGGGAGGCGGCGGCGCGGTGCCCGCAGCTGCACGTCGTGCCGGCCGACGCCGACCGCGACGCCCGCTTCTTCGAACCGGTGATCGCCGCGGTGGACGACCTGGTGCCCCGCGCCGAGGTGCTGCGGCCCGGGCTCCTGGTGTTGCCGGTGCGCGGGGCGGCCCGCTACTTCGGGTCCGAGGAGCAGGCCGCCGAGCGGCTGATCGACGCGGTCGCCGTGGCCGGCGCCGAGTGCCAGGTGGGCATCGCCGACCAGTTGTCCACCGCGGTCTTCGCCGCGCGGGCGGGCCGGATCGTCGAGGCGGGGGGCGACGCGAGGTTCCTGTCGGTGCTGTCGATCCGGCAGCTCGCCACCGAGCCGAGTCTGTCCGGTCCGGGCCGAGAGGACTTGACGGATCTGTTGTGGCGGATGGGAATCCGCACCATCGGGCAGTTCGCCGCGCTGTCCAGGACCGACGTGGCCTCCCGGTTCGGCGCCGACGGGGTGGCCGCGCACCGGTTCGCCCGCGGCGAACCCGAGCGTGGGCCGTCCGGGCGCGAGCCGCCGCCGGAGCTCGAGGCCGTGCTGGATTGTGACCCGCCGATCGATCGGGTTGATGCCGCGGCCTTCGCCGGCCGCTTCCTGGCCGGCGCGCTGCATCAGGCGCTGATGGCCGCGGGGGTGGGCTGCACCCGGCTGGCCATCCACGCCGTCACCGCCAACGGTGAAGAGCTGCAACGGGTATGGCGGTGCGCCGAGCCGTTGACCGAGGACGCCACCGCCGACCGGGTGCGCTGGCAGCTGGACGGATGGTTGAGCAGCCGATCCGCGCGCACCCCGCGCCCGACCGCGCCGGTGACGCTGTTGCGGCTGCAGGCGGTGGAGGTGGTGTCCGCCGAGGCGCTGCAGTTGCCGCTGTGGGGTGGGCTCGGCGAGGAGGACAGGCTGCGGGCCCGCCGGGCGCTGGTGCGGGTGCAGGGCCTGCTCGGCCCGGAGGCGGTGCGGGTGCCGGTGCTGTCCGGCGGCCGGGGGCCCGCCGAACGCATCACGCTGACCCCGCTGGGCGACGAGCCGGTACCGCGCGCCGACCCGGGCCCGCCGTGGCCCGGTCAACTGCCCGAGCCGTCGCCGGCGGTGCTGCTGGACGACCCAGTGGATCTGCTTGATGCCCAAGGCAATCCGATACGCGTCACCGCCCGGGGGATGTTCTCGGCCGACCCCGCCCATCTGACCGTGCGCGGCCGAAACCAGGGGCTGCGCTGGTGGACCGGGCCGTGGCCGGTCGACGAGCGGTGGTGGGATCCAGACGCGAAGGGCCGCGCCGCCCGCGCCCAGATCTTGCTGGAGGACGAGCGGGCGTTTCTGCTGTGCTACCGCCAGCGGCGCTGGTATCTGGAGGGGGCCTACGAGTAGCGCTGCGACTCAATGTGTTCAAGCCTTCGGTACCGTGGTAGTCGAAGTCATTCGGTGTTCGGCGAAGGAGTAAGGATGGCGGCTGAAATCGGCCGGCAGGTCGACGACGTCCTCGCACGAAGCACGGGCGCTGTCCTCGAAGCTGCGCATGCGACGGTGCTCCACCTGAGCCGGATGATCGGCGCCGTGTCGGAGGCCGCGTCGAGGGCCGTATCAAAAGTCGGCAGCGAGGCCGATGACTTGGTCTGGTCCTACCGGCATGTCGCCGGCAACCGCCACCCGGCCCGCCGCGACGACGATGTGCCCGCAGAATTGACGGACGCGGGCCGTTCCGACAACCTGATCGACATCCGCACGGTCAGGCGAGCCCGCGCGCGAACGGCCCGACCCGCTCGATGAACCGCTCGAAGAACACCGAAGCGTCCACGTCAACACCGATCAGCGCATTGGCTTTTCGATCGCCCGACCAATCGGGGGTCGTCACGCCCCGGGTCGGGACATCCGCCAGCTCGATGTCCACCGTCGCCGCCCGGGTCGGTATCAGCTGCGGGTCCAGCGCCGCCGCGGCGGCCAGCGGGTCGTGCATGTAGGCGACGTAGCCGTGACCACGGACGTCGTGGGATTCGAAGTAGAACCGCATCGCGTCCTCGATCACCGGAATCAAGGGGGAGGGGCCCGACGCGTCCGCGAGCCGGGCCAGGATCTCCGGAGTCATCGCGACGCGCCGGGTGAGGTCCAGGCCGCAGACGATCGGAAGCCGTTGCTGCCCAGCCCAGCCGGCGAAGACCTCGCCGGCCGCCTCGGGATCCACCCGGATGTTCCACTCGGCCATCGGGTTTATGTCGCCGCCGAACGAGCCGCCCATGATCACCAGCCGTCGCAGCAGCGCCGGCAGCGCGGGTTCGGCGCGCAGCGCGAGCGCCAGGTTGGTCAGCGGGCCGGTGACCAGCCCGATCAGCTCCCCGGGATGGGCGCGCGCCGCGGCCACCCACGCCTCGGTGGCGTCGTGGTCGGTGAGCCGCCGGTCGGTGCGGGGGAGCTCGGCATAGCCTAAACCGTTGGGGCCGTGGAACTTCGAGTGATGGGGCCACCGGCCGCACAGCGGGTCGTCGGCGCCCTTGGACACGGGTACGGCCGGGGACCGGCACAATTCGAGCAAGCGCAGGTTGTTTTCGCAGACCTGCTCGACGTGGATGTTGCCGCCGGTCGATGCGATGCCCACCACGTCGGCGTCGGCGCTGGCCAGCAGGTAGATCAATGCCATGGCGTCGTCGATGCCGGTGTCGACGTCGACGAAGATGGCGTTCACCGCCGTGAGTTTACGGCCAGGCCGACGCGAACGTGATCACCAGGACGTCGCGCTGCGCCGGCCCGGAGCCGTCGATCGGCCGGATCGGCGACACCGCGTGCAGGGTGCGGCGGTCGTCGCCCAGCATCAGCGTCCCTGGCTCGGCCAGCGTCGTCGCCAGCAGCTGCCGACCGTCGAGGTCGCACACCGTGCTCTCGCCGCCGATGGCGTTGCGCCGACCGATCAAGAGCGAGCTGACCAGCGTGACGCCGTCGCGGTGCAGGCCCTCGGGCGTCGGACTGCCGTCATCGTCCGCGCAGCATCGGATGCGAAACGGGTGCACCTTGACGTTCCAGTCGGCCACGTTGTCCAGGACGGCAGCCACCCGGGCCAGCAGCCCGATCACCTTGTGCAGCAGGGGATCCGCGGCGAACGCGTCGGTCAGCGGCTCGAACTCGCGGTCCTTGCCGACGTAGAGCGGGTTGGAGTCCTGCGGCTGGACGAACGCGAGCTTCGGCATCGGGCACAGCACGCCGTCGCGAAACGAGTACTGGCCGTAGCGGCGCAGCCGCCGCACCCCCAGCTCCGCCGCGTAGGGGTCGGGCGCCAGCTGCCGCCAATGCCGGGCGAACCGCGTCCACTCTTCGCGACCGACCTCGAGGCTGCGCGTCACGTCGAATGACGGCAGCACGGCGACGCCGGTCGTGGCGACGAGCCGGCCCGCGGCGGCCACCGGGTCGGCGTCCGTCCGCTTTTCGCAAAGGACCATCGCGCCGGAATACCGCAAACCGGCTGGGCTAAAACCCCGGGTTTACCAGTGCACTCCGGGCATCAGTCGCACCAGCCGTTTGACCGGTCGCGGGGTGCGGATCCCGGCGGTGACGGCGCGCGCCGGGCGCTTCGGCCGGCGGTTCGGCACCTTCGTCGGCGCAGTGGCTTCGGTGGGTAGCCCGCGGGCCGCGGCGGAATCCGGGTAGCCGAGGTAGAGCTGGTGCAGGATGCGCCGCGACGTCCTCGGCGCGAAGTAGTTGCCGGCCTCGGCCAGCGTGCCCAGCGGGGTGTCGATGCGGGCCGGCTTGTCGACGAGGCCGCGCACCACCATCGCCGCCGCGCGCTCGGGGCTGATCGCGGGAACCGGGTTGAGCCGGTGCGACGGCGCGATCATGGGCGTGCGGACCAGCGGCATGTGGATGTTGGTGAACGTGATGTGGTCGGACAGCGTCTCCGACCCGACGACGTCGGCGAACGCGTCGAGCGCCGCCTTGGTCGGCAGGTACGAGCTGTATTTGGGGTTGCGGGCCTGCACGCCCGCGCTGGACACGTTGACCACGTGACCGAAGCGCCGCTCGCGCCAGTGCGGCAGTAACGCCAGCACCATGCGCACCGCGCCGAAGTAGTTGACCGCCATCACCCGCTCGTAGTCGTGCAGCCGGTCGGTTGAGTTGACCACGGAGCGCCGGATCGACCGGCCGGCGTTGTTGACCAGGTAGTCGACGTGGTCGAAGCGGCCCAGGATGTCCTTGATGGTGTGCTCGACCGACGCGGAATCGGTGACGTCGCAGGCGAACGCGTGCGCCTGCCCGCCGCCCGCGCGGATCTCGGCGACCAGCTCGTCGAGCGCGTCGGCGTTGCGGGCCAGCGCGAACACCGTCGCACCCCGCTCGGCGACGGCGATCGCCGACGCCCGCCCGATGCCGCTGGACGCGCCGGTGATGATGACGTGCCGGCCGTGCAGGGGGCCCCTCGGATCGTCGCGCCGCGCCCGGTCGGGGTCGAGGTGCTCGGCCCAGTATCGCCACAACCTGGGCGCGTAGCTGGCGAACTCCGGAGCTTCGATTCCGGTGCCCTGCAACGCCTTTCGGGTCTGGTCGCTGAGAAATGTGGGCCTCAGGTCGACGGCGTCGAAGACCTCGGCGGGGATCCCGAGCTGGGTGGCCGCCATGTTGCGTAGCACCCTGGCGCGCCCGCGCACCTTGAGCACCGGCGCGGCCACCGAGCCGGGCAGCGACCCGCGCATCGGCGGCAGGCCCGCCTCCTTGGCGACGCCGCGGTAAATGCCGCGCAACCCAACGGTTTTGGGAGCGGTCAGGTGGAACGTCCGGCCGTCGCACCCCTCGGCGCGCATGAGCGCCACCAGGGCGTCGACCACGTAGTCGACCGGGACGATGTTGGCGCGCCCCGTGTCGGGCAGCACGATCGGGGTGAACTTGGGAAGTGCCGCCAGCTTGGCCAGGACGCCGAAAAAGTGGTACGGCCCGTCGACCTTGTCCATCTCGCCGGTCACCGAATCGCCCACCACGACCGCCGGGCGATAGACGCGGTAGCGCAGTCCGGGCGTCGAGCGCACCAGCGACTCGGCCTCGAACGTCGTCCGCTGATAGGGAGTCGGCAGCTGCTGGCCGACGTCGAAGTCGTCCTCGGTGTACTCACCGCCAAAGTCGCCCGCCACGGCGATCGACGAGACGTGGTGCAGCGTGGCGCCCAGCCGCGTCGCCAGCTCGATGACCGCCCGGGTCCCGTCGGCGTCGACCGTCGCGCAGTGCACCAGGTGATCGACATGGCCCAGCTCGGCCAAGGTCTCCTCGGTCAGGCCCAGCTCCGGCAGCTCGCCGACCAGCGGCTTGACCCGTTCGCCCCAATCGGCGGCCAGGCGTTCGAACCGTCCCAGCGACCGGCGGCGGGCCAGCACCCACACCTGCGCATCGGGCTCGGTGGCTAGCAGACGAGAGACGACGCGGCGCCCGAGAAACCCGGTACCGCCGGTAACGACATACCGCATTCGGCCATGGTAGCGGTCAGCCGCTGAAGTTGCGGATCCCGTCCCAATCCTCGAGCGTCCAGCCGGTCGCCGGGTTGCCGCTGATCACCACGCGGCCGGTGTTGGGCAGCGGGTGGCTGGTGCGCAGGCTGTCCTTGGCGTTCTTCACGTTCATCAGCACCCAGTACTCGATGGAGTAGAGGTGCGCGAACACCACCGGCTTGCTGTGACCGCTGTCGTAGATCTTCTGCACCGCACCGGTGAACCGGTCGTTGAACTCCTTGCCGGAGATCGAGCCGGGGATGCTGTTCTGGGTGTCACCGGCCAGCCAGTCCGCCGGGGCCAGCAGATACGTCGTCGGATCCATCGAGATCGGCTTGCCCTCGAACCAGCCGGCGTTGATTTCCTGGATGCCCGGCAGCACTTCGACCTGCTTGCCGAGTTCGGCGGCCAGCGGGGCGGCGGTCTGCTGGGCCCTCGTCATGGTCGAGGCGTACACGGCGTCGTAGTGCTCGCGGCCGAGCTGATGCGCGACCTGCTCGGCCTGGGCCTTGCCCTCCGGGCTCAGGCCGGGACCCGGCACGCTCGTGTCGATGATCCCGCTGGCGTTGGCCTCCGACTGCGCATGCCGGATGAACGTGATCGTGATGCTGCGCACCTGTGGTGACCCGCCGCAGGCGCCGACGATCATCACCGCGGCGAGCGCGGCCACGAATTTCCAGGACATGCTCCCCTTGCGCATGTCGATAGCCTGCCCTGCCGACGGTGCCGGGGGGAAGGGTTTGCGATGGTTAGGTGCAGAAAATCCTCGAAAGGAGCCCCCTATGGCGATTGACCCGAGTGCGGTCGGCGCGGTGAGCGACCCCATGCTGTTCGAGTGGACGGACCGGGAGACGCTGCTTTACGCGCTCGGCGTCGGTTGCGGCACCGACGACCTGTCGTTCACCACCGAGAACAGCCATGACATCACCCAGCAGGTGCTGCCCACCTACGCGGTGATCTGCTGCCCGGCCTTCGGGGCGGCGGGCAAGATCGGAACGTTCAACTGGGCCATGCTCTTACACGGATCGCAGGGCGTCCGGCTGCACGCGCCGCTGCCGCCCGCGGGGAAGCTGTCGGTGGTCTCCGAGGTCACCGACATTCAGGACAAGGGCGAGGGCAAGAACGCGGTCGTGATGCTGCGCGCCCGCGGCACCGACCCGGATTCGGGGACGCTGATCGCCGAAACGACGACCACCTTCGTCGTGCGCGGCGCGGGCGGTTTCGGGGGAGTGCCCGGCCAGCGGCCGGTCGCGCCGGAGATCCCCGACCGCGAGCCCGACGCGCGCCTCCCGCTGCCCACCCGCGAGGACCAGGCGCTGATCTACCGGCTCTCCGGCGACCGCAACCCGCTGCACAGCGACCCGTGGTTCGCCCGCGAGCTGGCGGGCTTCCCCAAGCCGATCCTGCACGGGCTCTGCAGCTACGGGGTGGCGGGCCGCGCGCTGGTCGCCGAGCTGGGCAAGGGGGTGGCCGCCAACGTCACCTCGATCGACGCCCGGTTCAGCTCGCCGGTGTTCCCCGGCGAGACGCTGACCACGCTGGTCTGGCGGACGGAGCCCGGCAAGGCGGTGTTCCGCACCGAGGCTTCCGGCGCCGAAGGCAACCCCGCCCGAGTGGTGCTCGACGACGGCGCCGTGGAGTACACGGGCTAGCCCGTGAAGCCTAGCGCTCGACCAGCGGTCACCAGGCCCAGGTGATGGCTATGTCCGCGCGCTCGCCAACCGCTCCGCCAGCCGGTCGGTGAACTCGGCGGCCTGCGCGGGAGTATCCAGCGCGTAGAGCGCTGCGGTGGCGCGGTCACCGTCCTCGTTGTGCCGCACCAGGATCGGGACACCGTCCGCGCGGACGGTGTCGAACGCGTCCTCGTCGGTGATGTCGTCGCCGAGATACATCGGCACCAGGGGGCCGGCCTCGCTCAGGTGCTCGAGCACCCAGCGGAGGGTCTTTCCCTTGTCCCAGTCCATGTCCGGGCGCAGCTCGATGACCTCGCGGCCGGTGGTCACCCGAAGCGCGTCGCGCCGGCCCGCCGCGTGCACGGCCGCGATAACCGAACCGACGCGATCGCGGGCGGCGTTGCGGTAGTGCACCGCGACGCCGAAACGCTTGTGCTCCACCACAACACCGGGAATGGACCCGAGCTTGTCGCGCAGCTCGGCGGCCGCCTGTTCGAGCACCGGCACGGCCGCCGCCGCGTCCTCGTTCTGGTGGTGCGTCCCGTCGGGCGCGGTCAGCTCGAAGCCGTGGCTGCCGGCATACCAGATGCCGGGCACGCCCAGGCGCTGCCTCACGTCGGCGAGGTCGCGCCCGGACAGCACCGCCACCGGGCACTGCGCGGCCAGCTTCCCCAGCGCCTCGACCGCGCCGGCTACCGGCCTCGCGGCGTCCGGGTCGTTGACGATCTCGGACAGCGTTCCGTCGAAGTCGTAGAACACGGCCGGTCGGTGGGCGGCCAGGGCGCCGAGCGCCTCCAGCGCGTCCGGCAGCTCCGACATCCGGCGGTCCCCGGTGCGCACCGCGATCTGGTCGAGGTCGTCGACGACCGCGTCGGCGTCAACCGCCGGGCCGACGCTGATGACGAACGCGAAGCCCTGCTCGCGCGCCGCCCGGACGACGGCCGGGTCGCTGGTGATGACGACCGTCCGGCCCGACCGCACGCCCGCACGCACGAGATCTTCGCCCGGCGAGAAGACGCCGGTGTCGACGCCGGCATCCCGCAATTGCCCGACCAGTGCCTCGGTGGACCCCAACGCGGCGTCGAACAGCACCGCGTCGTGACGGCGCGGGTCGATGGTGACCGGCTCCAAGGTGGGCACCGACCAACGATCTCACGCGTGCCGAGACCGCCGGGGCCGGGTCAGCGAAGCGACGACGGGTGCGCCCGCAGCGACCGGCTCGGAAACGCGCGGGCCTTGCTGCGGCGTCGACGGTCCTTGCTGAACAGCAACACCGAGTCCTGGCTCAGCGCCACCAGCCGCGCCACACCCAATTCGATGCCGGCGGCCAGCTGCTTGACGTCGGCCGCGGCGTCGTATTCGCCGGTGATGCCGAACACCACCTCGTCACCGTAGCTGAGCACGCCCACCCCGGTGCTCAGCCGCACGGCGGTCGGGGGAATCGGCAGGAAGCGCTCCAGCGTCCGGCCCATCAGCCGCAGCTGGTGGCGGGGACCGGGTGAGTTGGTTGCCAGCGTCACGGGCGCGCGTTGCGGCAACCGCGCCAGTAGTTGGATCACGTTGCTGCGCAACATCGTCGGCAATATGTTGAGCGCCGACTCGACGAGGCCGGGCTCGTCGGTGTGCTTGGCCTTCTGGGCTTTCCAAAGGTCGTGCACCGCCCGCAACAGCTGCACGGGGTCCTCGTGCTCGACGGGCAGATAGGGCAGCATGGCCGATCGCATCGGCATCGGCACCAGGGTGCGCAGCGAGTCGGCCCGCGGTTGTTCGCCGCGGCCCAGCAGGACCGTACGGAAGCCCTCGGTGATGGCCGCGAGCGCAACGTCGTTGACGGTCACCCCGAATTTGCGGCACACGCGGTCGACGTCGGCGCGCGGCACCCGCACGGTGCCGTACTTACGCATGGTGGTGACCGCTCCGACTGCAGGCCGCGCCGCCGGCCACATCGCCCCGACGAGGGAGTCCGCCAGCCCCACAGCCCGCCCGAGCGCGTCGGCCCAGCCGCGCTTGTCGTCCTGCGTCGGCGAAACCCCTTTCGGGCCGGCGTTATTGGCGAACGTGTCGCGGTCGGCGTCGTCGCAAAGCCGGGTGAGCAGGTGGGCAGCGGAGTGGCCGTCGGCCAGCCAGTGATGGACCTTCATCAGGATCGCCCACCGGTTGCCCCGCAGCCCTTCGATGACCCAGCACTCCCACAGCGGACGGTCCAGGTCGAGGGGGCGCTCCAGGGCATGGGCGATGGCCCGCGACAATTCGGCGTCATCGCCGGGTCGCCGAACCACCACCCGGCGCACGTGATGGGCGAAATCGAGTCCCGGGCAGTCGATCCACTCGAAGTCCTGGGTTCGCAGTACCTGCGTGCACCTTGGAATCGACGGAAGTCGTTGCGCCAGAAGATCTTTCAGCAGTTCGTCGTCAGGAGCGGGCCCGTCGACGATGGCGACCGCCCCGATCGCCAGGCTGGCATGCTGATCGGGGAACGCCGTGTCCAGTGTCTTCACCTGCGCCATGCTCAAGTCCCCGCCGTCGATTTTTGATCTTGTACCAGTATCTGCGCCGCAGGTTATGCCCGGTAGGCCCCGCGGCGTTAAGACCTTGTTTAGGAGTTGAAGATCCGTTTAACAACCGTTGTCCTGAGCCGTGGTAAAATCGAACATACATTCGATAGACTGTTGGTCATGGGTT
The DNA here is from genome assembly GCF_001672815.1 of Mycobacterium sp. E796. Lineage (GTDB taxonomy): Bacteria > Actinomycetota > Actinomycetes > Mycobacteriales > Mycobacteriaceae > Mycobacterium. The sequence continues at coordinate 10,708 of NZ_LZKK01000370.1, forward strand.
GGTTTAACGGGCCGCCGAGCTGGGCGGAAATGGAGCGGGTGCTCGACGGCAAGCCGCGCCACGCCGGCGCGCCGGCGGACCCGCCCGAGGACGCCCCGTTGTCGCGCAGGCGCGGGACGTACCAGCCGCCCGATGACACCCGGCCGGCCCGCTCGTCCGTCCCGTATGCCGAGCTGCACGCGCACTCGGCGTTCAGCTTCCTCGACGGCGCCAGCACCCCCGAGGAGATGGTGGAGGAGGCCGCCCGGCTGGACCTGCGCGCCCTGGCGCTGACCGACCACGACGGCCTGTACGGGGCGGTGCGGTTCGCCGAGGCGGCGGCCGAACTCGAGCTGCGCACCGTCTTCGGCGCCGAACTCTCGCTGGGGCCGGGCGCCCGCACCGAGCAGCCCGACCCGCCCGGCCCGCACCTGCTGGTGCTGGCCCGCGGCCCGGAGGGTTACCGGCGGCTGTCACGGCAGCTGGCCGCCGCGCACCTGGCCGGCGGGGAGAAGGGCAAGCCGCGCTACGACATCGACGCGCTGACCGAGGCCGCCGGCGGCCACTGGCACATCCTGACCGGATGCCGCAAAGGCCATGTGCGCCAGGCGCTTTACCAGGGCGGCCCGGACGCGGCGGAGCGGGCACTAGCCGACCTGGTCGACCGGTTCGGCGCGCACCGGGTCAGCGTCGAGCTGACCCAACACGGTCACCCGCTCGACGACGAACGCAACGCCGCGCTGGCCGGGATCGCGCCACGCTTCGGCGTCGGGGTCGTCGCCACCACCGGGGCGCATTTCGCGGATCCGTCGCGCGGGCGGCTGGCCATGGCGATGGGCGCCATCCGGGCCCGGGAATCCCTGGATTCGGCCGCCGGGTGGCTCGCCCCGCTGGGCGGCTCACACCTGCGATCCGGCGAGGAGATGGCAAGGCTGTTCGGGCATGTGCCTCTGGGGGGCCCCGATGCGGTGACGGCCGCCGCCGAGCTCGGCGAGCAGTGCGCGTTCGGGCTGGCGCTCATCGCGCCGCAGCTGCCGCCGTTCGACGTGCCCGCCGGGCACACCGAGGACAGCTGGCTGCGGCAGCTGACCATGGCCGGGGCGCGCGAGCGCTACGGGCTCCCGGAATCGGCGCCGCGCGCCTACGCCCAGATCGAGCACGAGCTGAAAGTCATTGCGCACCTGACGTTTCCGGGCTACTTCCTGGTGGTGCACGACATCGCCCGGTTCTGCCGGGAGAACAACATCCTGTGCCAGGGCCGGGGATCGGCGGCCAATTCCGCGGTCTGCTACGCCCTCGGGGTCACCGCGGTGGATCCGGTGGCCAACGAGCTGTTGTTCGAGCGCTTCCTGTCGCCGGCCCGCGACGGGCCGCCCGACATCGACATGGACATCGAATCGGACCAGCGCGAGAAGGTCATCCAGTACGTCTACGACAAGTACGGCCGGGACTACGCCGCCCAGGTCGCCAACGTCATCACCTACCGGGGCCGGATCGCGGTGCGCGACATGGCCCGCGCCCTGGGCTTTTCGCAGGGGCAGCAAGACGCGTGGAGCAAGCAGATCAGCCACTGGAACGGGCTTGGCCCCAATTCAAATGACCCAGCACCCGACATCGAGGACATCCCGGAGCAGGTGATCGATCTGGCCAACCAGATCCGGAACCTGCCGCGGCACATGGGCATCCATTCCGGCGGCATGGTGATCTGCGATCGCCCCATCGCCGACGTGTGTCCGGTGGAGTGGGCGCGCATGGAGAACCGCAGCGTCCTGCAATGGGACAAGGACGACTGCGCGGCAATCGGTTTGGTGAAGTTCGACCTGCTCGGCCTGGGCATGCTCTCGGCGCTGCACTACGCCATCGACCTGGTGGCCGAGCACAAGGGGATCGAGGTCGACCTGGCCCGCCTCGACCTCTCCGAGCCGGCGGTGTACGAGATGCTGTGGCGCGCCGATTCCGTCGGCGTGTTCCAGGTGGAGTCGCGGGCCCAGATGGCCACCCTGCCAAGGCTGAAGCCGCGGGTGTTCTACGACCTGGTGGTGGAGGTCGCGCTGATCCGCCCCGGGCCCATCCAGGGCGGGTCGGTGCACCCCTACATCCGCCGGCGCAACGGCGTCGACCCGGTCGTCTACGACCACCCGTCGATGGAGCCGGCATTGCGAAAGACGCTGGGGGTGCCGCTTTTTCAGGAACAGCTGATGCAGCTCGCCGTCGACTGTGCCGGCTTTTCCGCCGCGGAGGCCGACCAGCTGCGCCGCGCCATGGGCTCCAAGCGCTCGACCGAGCGGATGCGACGGCTGCGCGGCCGGTTCTACGACGGCATGCGCGAACTGCACGGCGCACCCGACGACGTGATCGACCGGACCTACGAAAAGCTGGAAGCCTTCGCCAATTTCGGGTTCCCCGAAAGCCACGCGCTGTCCTTCGCGTCGCTGGTGTTCTACTCGTCGTGGTTCAAGCTGCACTACCCGGCGGCGTTCTGCGCGGCGCTGCTGCGCGCGCAGCCGATGGGCTTCTACTCGCCGCAGTCGCTGGTGGCCGACGCGCGCCGGCACGGCGTGACGGTGTACGGCCCGGACGTCAACGCCAGCCTCGCGCACGCCACCCTCGAGAACGCCGGGACGGAGGTCCGGCTCGGTCTGGGTGCCGTCCGCCACATCGGCGACGACCTCGCCGAGCGGCTGGTCGACGAGCGAAACGCCAACGGCCCGTTCGTATCTCTGCTGGACCTGACGACCCGGCTGCAGCTGTCCGTGCCACAGACCGAGGCGCTGGCCACGGCGGGGGCGCTGGGCTGCTTCGGCATGTCCCGGCGCGAGGGGCTCTGGGCGGCCGGGGCCGCCGCCACCCAACGCCCTGACCGGTTACCCGGCGTGGGCTCGTCGTCGCACATCCCGGCGCTGCCGGGGATGAGCGAGCTGGAGCTGGCCGCCGCCGACGTGTGGGCCACCGGCATCTCCCCGGACAGCTACCCGACGCAGTTCCTGCGGGAGGACCTGGACGCGATGGGCGTGGTGCCCGCCGACGCGCTGGGATCGGTGCCCGACGGCGACCGCGTCCTGATCGCCGGCGCGGTGACCCACCGGCAGCGGCCCGGGACGGCCCAGGGCGTGACGTTTATCAACCTCGAGGACGAGACCGGGATGGTCAACGTGCTCTGCACGCCGGGAGTGTGGGCGCGCCACCGCAAGCTGGCCAACACCGCGCCCGCGCTGCTGATCCGCGGGCAGGTGCAAAACGCCAGCGGCGCCGTCACCGTCGTGGCCGAGCGGCTGGGCCGCATCACCCTGGCGGTCGGCTCGAAGTCGCGCGACTTCCGCTGAGCCGCTTAGCGTCGAACGTGGACTGGCCGCGCGGTTTTGGCCGTCGTTGTGCTCTTGCGCGGAAAGGCACACAGCAAATCCGGCGCGTCGTAAGCTATTCGAAAAGATCGCTTGGAATCGGCTGTATTGGCGCAAGGGAGTCGAAATGAAATTCAAGCCCGTTCGCCACGGCGCCGCGATATTGGGTTGTGCTGCGGCGCTTGTTCTTTCCCCCGCGGTGGCCAGCGCCGATCCGCCTGACCCGCACCAGCCGGACATGACGAAGGGCTTCTGCCCGGGTGGTCGATGGGGTTACGGCAATTTGGCCGTGTGCGACGGCGAGAAGTACCCCGACGGGTCGTTTTGGCACCAGTGGATGAAAACCTGGATAGTCGGCCCGCAATTTTATTACGACTGCGTCGGCGGGGACGAGCCCCTTCCGGGGCCGCCGCCGCCCGGCGGCTGCGGCGGGGCGATTCCGCCCGGGGGGCCGCCCCCGCCCTGATCTCGGGGTCAGCCGGCTGGTGGCGAGATTTCCACCGTGGGTGCACGTTCGGCGAAGCCAAGTCGGCTTCAGCCCGTCGGCGTCGTCCACACCTTCGTGGGCGTGATCTTCAGTCGGGTGCTGTAGCTGGCCATCGCGTCGGTCAGGCCGAATCTCGCCGCCGCGTCACGGTACTTGGCCCAGTACGGCTCGTCGTCGCGGCAGTCCACGTCGGTGGCGTCCACCCTCGCGGTGCCGCCGATGACGATGATTCCGCCGCCGTTGCCGTCGGAATCGAGGTTCAGGCTCACCTCGGGGTGCGCCTTGATGTGGGCGACCTTGGCCGCCCGCGGCGTGGAATAGACCGTCAGGTCGGTGCCGTCAAAGTAGAACCAGATCAGCCGCGGGACCGGTTGCCCGGACTTCGCGACCGTCGTCAGCCAGCCATATTGATCCGACGTCAGCCTGTCGGAAACCTCTTGTGTCAGTTCGACGCTCATGGACCCGAATGTAGTCTCCACACATGACCCTCAACCTGTCCGTCGACGAAGTCCTCACCACCACCCGCTCGGTGCGCAAGCGCCTCGACTTCGACAAGCCGGTCGGCCGCGAGGTGCTGATGGAATGCCTCGACCTGGCGCTGCAGGCACCCACCGGCTCCAACTCGCAGGGCTGGCAGTGGGTATTCGTCGAGGACGCCGAGAAGAAGAAGGCGATCGGCGAGATCTACCTGGCCAACGCCCGCGGCTACCTCGCCGCGCCGGGAGCCCAGTACGCCGAGGGCGACACCCGCGGCGAGCGGATGGGCAAGGTCCGTGATTCGGCGACCTACCTCGCCGAGCACATGGGCGAGGCGCCGGTCCTGATGATCCCCTGCATCGAGGGCCGCGAGGACAAGTCACCGCTGGGCGGCGTGTCGTTCTGGGCGTCGCTGTTTCCCGCGGTGTGGAGCTTCTGCCTGGCGCTGCGGTCGCGGGGCCTGGGCACCTGCTGGACGACGCTGCACCTGCTGCGCGACGGCGAAAAGCAGGCCGCCGAGGTGCTCGGCATCCCGTACGACCAATACAGCCAGGGCGGGCTGTTCCCGATCGCCTACACCAAGGGCACCGACTTCCGGCCGGCCAAGCGCCTGCCCGCCGAGCAGCTCACGCACTGGAACAGCTGGTAAGTCAGCTCGAAAGCGGCCACACCTCGACGACGCCGTGCGCGACGGCACAGGGCGTTTGGCTCACCCGCTCGATCGCCGCGTCGAGGCTCTCGGCCTCCAGCACCATGAACCCGGCGATCGGCAGCACCGATTGCAGGTACGGCCCGGGCTCCGTCCGCACGCCGGAGCCCTCCGGGTTGCGCACCTGGACCGGGGGTCCCGCAATTCCGATGAGCGCTCCCGCCACGCGCAGGGCGTCGTCGCGCGCGTGCGCGGCCGCCTTGCATTCGTCGCTGACGCGGTCGTATCCCGCCGTGTCCCCATAACCGATCGTGATGAAGGTAGCCATATCGATGCTGACCCGCGCGCGGCCCGGAACTCACCGCGCGCCGGCGTACCCGTTCTGCCGCCAGGCCTCGTAGACCGCGATCGCGGCCGCGTTGGACAGGTTGAGCGAGCGCCGGCCCGCCAGCATCGGGATGCGCACCTGCCGGGTGATGTGCGGGTCGGCCAGGGTCGCCGCGTCCAGCCCGTCGGGTTCCGGCCCGAACATCAACACGTCGCCGGCGTGGTAGTCGACGTCGGCGAACGAAGTCGTCGCGTGCGCGGTGAAGGCGATCACCCGCTTCGGCGCCAGCGCCTGCCAGGCTGCACGCAGCGACGCGTGCACGGTGACCGACGCGAGGTCGTGATAGTCCAGGCCGGCCCGCCGCAGCTTGGGCTCGGACAGGTCGAAGCCGAGGGGCTCGACGAGGTGCAATTCGGCGCCGGTGGCGGCCGCGGTCCGGATGGCGTTGCCGGTGTTGGGAGCGATGCGCGGGGTGACAAACATCAGCCGGAACATCTGCCGATCATGACAGGCCAATTTGTTTGCCAGACTTGCATCCCCGTGCGCGAGCCAACCTTGGAGGGCTCTGCGTACTCAGTAGGAATTGTGGAGACCTCGGCCGCGGGCTGTCATACTCGTCGGATTGCCAGGTGTTTATCGCTGGCGCCGACTGCGTGGGGTAGGCGGAATTAAGCAGGAAGTCTCATGAGCCTCTCGTTTCACCGAGCGCTGAAAATCAGCGCAGCGGCCCGTCGCGCGGCCGCAGACAAGTGACCATGTTCACCCGCCCGGCCCACGCGGCCGAGGCGGACGCGCCGCAATACACCGAAGCCCCGGTCGCCCACGGCCCGCGGGCCAAACGCCCGCCCCGCTGGTCGCCCAGCAACTGGCCCGTCCGCTACAAGGTCCTGGCGATTGTGCTGGTACCGCTGCTGTTGGCGACCGCATTCGGGGGGTTGCGCATCAAGGACGCGATGGCCAACGCCAGCGGCCTGAGGCTGGCCGCCGCCCGCGCCGACGTGCTGCCGGCGATCACCAAATACATGTCGGCGTTGGACGTCGCGCTGCTGGCGAGCTCCACCGGGCGCGACGTCGAGGGCGCCAAGAAGAACTACGAGGCGCGCAAGTACGAGCTGCAGCAGCGGCTGGCCGACACCGACGTCACCCCCGACGTCCGTTCCGGGGTGAGCACCCTGCTGAACGGCGGCGCGGGGCTGTTGGACAAGGTCGCCGACAACAGCATCGGTTTGCGGGACCGGGTCACCACCTACGCGCCGATCCTGCTGACGGCCGAGGACGTGATCAACGCGTCGGTGCACGTCGCCAACGAGCGGATCCGCGCCGAAGCCCAGGCGCTGAGCCGGGCCGTCGGTGCCCGCGGGCAGATGACGATGCAGCAGATCCTGGTGACCCGCGGCGCCGACCTTCCCGAGCCGCAGCTGCGGACCTCGATGATCACCCTGGCCGGCACCGAGCCGTCGACGCTGTTCGGGATGAGCGAGGTGCTCGGCGCCGGGTCGCCCGAGGCCAAGACGCTGCAGCAGCAGATGGTGACCCGGATGGCGATCATGTCGGATCCGACCAGCGCGCTGGTCGACAACCCGGACCTGCTGCGCTCGATCGAGACCACCGACGGGATCGCCGAGCAGGTCATCAACGACGCCACGGCGTCGGTGACCAAGTCCGTGCACGCCGAGGCCACCGACCGCCGCAACGCCGCGATCCTCGACACCGCGCTGGTGCTGGCCGTCATCGTGATCGCGCTGCTCGTCGTGTTGCTGGTGGCGCGCGCGCTGGTGCGCCCGCTGCGCGTCCTGCGCGACGGCGCGCTCAAGGTCGCCCACACCGACCTAGAGGAGGAGGTGGCCCGGGTCAAAGCCGGTGGCGCCGAACCGATTCCGCAGCCGTTGCCGGTGTACACCACCGAGGAGATCGGTCAGGTCGCCCACGCGGTCGACGAGCTGCACACCCAGGCCCTGCTGCTCGCCGGTGACGAGGCGCGCCTGCGCCTGCTGGTCAACGACATGTTCGAGACGATGTCGCGGCGCAACCGTTCCCTGGTCGACCAGCAGCTGATGCTGATCGATCGGCTGGAGCGCAACGAGGAGGACCCCGAACGCCTGGACAACCTGTTCCGGCTGGACCACCTGGCGGCCCGGTTGCGGCGCAACAGCGCCAACCTGCTGGTGCTCGCGGGCGCACAGCTGGCCCGCGACCAGCGCGACCCGGTGCCGCTGTCCACGGTGATCAACGCCGCGGTGTCCGAGGTCGAGGACTACCGCCGGGTCGAGCTGTCCGGCCTGCCCGACTGCGCGCTGGTCGGCGCCACGGCGGGCGGCGTCATCCACCTGTTCGCCGAGCTGATCGACAACGCCCTGCGCTACTCGCCGCCGACGACGACCGTCCGGATCTCCGCCGGACGCGGCGGTGACGGGGGAGTCATGCTCCGGATCTCCGATTCCGGCCTCGGCATGAACGACGCCGATCGGCGCATCGCGAACATGCGGCTGCGGTCCGGCAGCGACGTCACGCCCGATAACGCCCGGCACATGGGACTTTTCGTGGTGGGCCGGATCGCCGCCCGGCACGGCATCCGGGTGGGCCTGCGCGGGCCGGCCGGCAACGAGGCGGGCGCCGGCACCACGGCCGAGGTCTACCTGCCGCCTTCGGTGTTGGCCGGCTCCGCGGGACCGCAGGGACGGCCGGGGTCGGTGTCGTCGCCGAGCACCCAGCTCGCCAACGCCATGGCGACGACGGACCCCGCGGGCGCGCCGGCCGGGCAGCGGCCCGCGCCGGAGCCAGCCGGCCAGAACGGCGCCGACGCGTCGGGACCGCCGGTCACGTTGTTGCCGCGCCGCAACCCCGGATCCAGCGGCATCACCGAAGTGCCCGAGGTTCCCCAGCCGGTCGCGCAGCTGCCGCGGCGAGACCGGCGCGAGCTGGCCACCCCGTGGTGGGAGGGCGGGCAGCCGGAGCCCGAGCCCGAGCCGCGACCGGAGCCACAACCGAGGCCGGCCAAGCCCGCGGCGGTGTCGGACACGTCCGCGTTCTTCGCCGCGCGCGCCCAGGCCGCCGCGACGGAACCGCCGGTCGCCTCGGTCCCGAGCATCCCGAAGGCCCCGAAAGCCCCGGACGCACCGGCCGCCCCGGCCGATGACGACGTCATCTACCGTCGAATGTTGTCCGAGATGCTGGGCGACCCGCACGACCTGGTCAACAGCCCCGACCTGGACTGGCAGTCGGTCTGGGACCGGGGCTGGTCGTTGGCCGCGGCGGCCGAGGACAAGCCCGTCGAGGCGAAAACCGAGCACGGGCTGCCGGTCCGCGAGCCCGGGGCCCGGCTGGTGCCCGGCGCCGCGAACGGGACGGACACGACCGAAGGGGAGCGGCCGGACGGCGACGAGGGGTCCCTGGTGGGATCCAACGGCCTCGCGCGGCACTCCGCCGCGGGGCGCGACCCCGAGGCGGTGCGGGCCTCGTTCAGCAGCCACTTCGGTGGCGTGCGCTCCGGACGGTCGCACGCCCGCGAGACGAGTGAAGGATCTGATCAGGAATGACGTCTGCGGACAACTCGCTGGACTGGCTGGTGACAAAGTTCGCCCGCGAGGTCCCCGGCGTCGCGCACGCGTTGCTGGTGTCGGTCGACGGGCTGCCGGTCGCGGCCAGTGAACACCTGCCGCGCGAGCGGGCCGACCAGCTGGCCGCGGTCGCTTCCGGCCTGGCCAGCCTCGCGACCGGAGCCGCGCAGCTGTTCGAGGGCGGCCAGGTGCTGCAGTCCGTGGTGGAGATGTCCAACGGCTACCTGTTGCTGATGCGGGTCGGCGACGGCTCGCATCTGGCGACGCTGGCCGTGGCGTCCTGCGACATCGGCCAGATCGGTTACGAGATGGCCATACTCGTCGAACGGGTGGGCGGCGTGGTTCAGTCCACCCGCCGATCCGCAGAGCAGTACCAGTGACCCGCGATGGACGGACGCGAGCGCTGGCAGGCCCCACGTGAGGCGAACCTGGTCCGTCCGTACACCCTGACGTCCGGGCGGACCGGCACCGACGTCGACCTTCCGCTGGAAGCGCCGATACAGACGTTGGACGCGGGCCTGGCTCACCGGTGGCCACCGAACGATGCGAGAGGCAAGATCATCGAACTGTGCGTGAACAGCCCGTCGGTCGCGGAGATCTCGGCCCGGCTGGATTTACCGGTCGGCGTCGCGCGCGTCCTGGTGGGTGATCTGGTGCGGTCCGGCTACCTTCGGGTGCATAGGACGTTGAGCGAGCGTTCCACCCGCGACGAACGCCACGAACTCATAGGAAGGACCCTGCGTGGCTTACGAGCACTCTGAAGCTCATTCTTCCAGCGCGCACGCTTCGACGAAGATCGTGATCGCAGGCGGTTTCGGGGTCGGCAAGACCACGTTCGTCGGGGCGGTCTCGGAGATCATGCCGCTGCGCACCGAGGCGATGCTCACCGACGCGTCGGAAGGCGTCGACATGCTCGAGGCCACCCCGGACAAGAAGACCACCACGGTCGCAATGGATTTCGGTCGCATCACCCTCGACGAGGAGCTGGTGCTCTACCTGTTCGGCACGCCGGGTCAGCGCCGGTTCTGGTTCATGTGGGACGACCTGGTGCGCGGCGCGATCGGCGCGGTCGTGCTGGTCGACTGCCGCCGCCTGCAGGACAGCTTCGCCGCGGTCGACTTCTTCGAACACCGCAAGCTGCCGTTCTTGATCGCGGTCAACGAATTCGACGGCGCGCCACGCTATCCCGTCGAGGCGGTGCGCGAGGCGCTGACGCTGCCCCGGCACATCCCGGTGATCACCGTCGACGCCAGGGACCGCCGCTCGGCGACCGACGCGCTGATCGCCGTCAGCGAATACGCGCTGGAAACCCTGGCCGCGAGCTGATTTGCAGCACTGGACCGATGCGAATGCCGGCCCCTTTGAAGGCACGGATTTTCGCGACGCGGACCTCAGCCGGCTGCGCACCGAGCGGGTGGCGTTTTCCGACTGCGACTTCAGCGGCGCCAACCTGGCCGAATCCGACCACCGCGGGTCGGCGTTTCGCAACTGCACGTTCGAACGAACCCTATTGTGGCACAGCACCTTTGCGCAGTGCAGCATGCTGGGCTCGGTGTTTGTGGGTTGCCGGATGCGCCCGATCAGGTTCGACGAGGTCGACTTCACCCTAGCGGTGCTCGGCGGCAACGACCTGCGCGGCGTCGACCTCTCCGGCTGCCGGCTGCGGGAGGCCAGCCTGGTGGAGACCGACCTGCGCAAGGCCGTGCTGCGCGGCGCCGACCTGTCCGGCGCGCGGACGACGGGCGCCCGCCTGGACGACGCCGACCTGCGCGGCGCCATCGCGGACGCCGCGTTGTGGCGGACCGCCTCGCTGTCGGGCGCCCGCGTCGACGTTCCGCAGGCGATGGCGTTCGCGCTCGCGCACGGCTTGCGCTTCGACGCCAAGGATTAGCGCGTGAGCCGGATCCGCCAGCGCACGATCGCGGAATAGACCGCCGACAGCGCGACCAGCATCCCCATGTCGAACAGCCACGCGCCGCGGGTGTGCGCCCAGTGGGCGTCCTGCTGTAGCAGCGAACCGGGCACCAGCGCCCGCAGGTCGACCGTCGACGCCGACGCCGCGTATCCCCAGCGCGACGGCATCACCCAGGACAGCTGGTCGAGGAAGATCCGGCCCGTCACGGGCACCATCCCGCCGGCGAGCACCAGCTGCAGCATCAGGGACACCACCAACAGCGGCATGATCTGCTCGTTGGATCGCGCGAGCGACGACAGCACCAGCCCCAGCACCGCGGAGGCCACACACGTCGCGGCCACGGTGACGAACAGCTCGAAGCTAGGGTTGCCCAGCAACACCGCTGGCTGCGTCGGCGCGCCCTTGCCCAGCAGCACGATGCCCGTCACGATCGCCGCCTGCACGATCGCGAACGCACAGAACACCGTGAGCTTGGCCGCCAGGTAGGCCCCCGCCGACAGGCCCACCGCCTGCTCGCGCCGGAAGATCGCGCGCTCGCCGATCAGGTCGCGAATCGTCAGCGCCGTGCCCATGAAGACGGCGGCGATGGACATCAGGGTCAGGATCTGCGCGGCCTCGTCGGGCGTCCCGCTGGTCGGCTGGGCGACCCCGAAGCCAGTGTTGCCCGGCACCGTCAGCGACAGCGCGCCCAGCACGAACGGCAGCAGCGCCAGGAACGTGAAGTAGGCGCGGTCGGACACGACCAACCGGACCTGGCGCCGCGCGATCGTGGAGAACTGGTGCCGCACGCTGGTGCGAGCCTGGGTGCCCAGGTCGGCGGGCGCCGACTCGACCGGCGGCGGGGGCTTGTGCCGGGCGCCCGTTCGAGCGAGGAAGCGACGGTTGGCCTCGTCGGGGTCGGCGCCCACCTTCGCGAAGATCTGGGCCCAGTTGGTGGTGCCCATGGCGTCACCGATCTGGCCGGGCGCGCCCAGGAAGGCCGTCTTGCCGCCCGGCGCCATCAGCAGCACCTGATCGCAGACGTCGAGGTACGTCAGCGAGTGGGTGACGACCAGGACCACGCGGCCGGCGTCGGCGAGCTGGCGCAGCATCGTCATCACCTGCAGGTCCAGGGCCGGATCCAGGCCCGACGTCGGCTCGTCGAGGATCAGCAGGGACGGCCCGGTGATCAGTTCCAGCGCCACCGACGCGCGCTTGCGCTGGCCGCCGGAGAGCTGGTCGACGCGGGTGTCGGCGTGCTTGGTCAGCTCGAGTTCCTCGAGCACCTGCGCCACCACCTGTTGGCGGTCGGCCTTGCTGGTGTCGGGGGGCAGCCGCAGTTCGGCCGCGTAGCCCAGCGCCTGGTTGACCGTCAGCTGCCGGTGCACGACGTCGTCCTGCGGGACCATCCCGATCCGGGTCCGCAGCGACGCGTACTCGGTGTGGATGTCGTGGCCCTCGAACGTGACCGAGCCGGAGGTCGGGGTGGCGTACCCGGCGATCAGCCGCGACAGCGTGGTCTTGCCGGCGCCCGAGCCGCCGATGATGGCGGTCAGGGTGCCGGGCCTGGCGGTCACCGAGACGCGTTCCAGCAGGTTCTTCCCGTTGATCGCGAAGTTGACCTCGCGCACCTCCAGGCCGCCCGACCGCGCCGCCACCTCCTGGCGGCGGACCAGCATGCCGTCGCTGAACACCAGGTCGACGTTGCCGATGGTGACCACGTCGCCCTCGGCGAGCACGGCGGATCCGACCCTGATCCCGTTGACGAAGGTGCCGTTGATGCTGTTCGCGTCGCGGATCTCGGTGCCGACCGGCGTCGCGGTCAGGAAGGCGTGATGGCGCGACGCCAGCACATCGTGGACGACGATGTCGTTGTCGAGCGAGCGGCCGATCCGCGCGACGGGGGCCCTGACCCGCGCGGTGGGGAACTCGGCGACCTCGCCGCTCACGCCGATCTGGGTGGGCGGGTTTGCGTCGTCGGTGGCCGCGGGCGGCCGGAGGATCGGGATCGCGGTGGTGCGCTGCACGGCGTCATCGGGCGGGCGAGGCGGCGGCTGGGGCGGGCGCGGGCGCACCGGCAGCGGATCGCCGGGCGGCGGGATCGCCGGGAGCGTCTCCGTCGGCGGCAGCAGCCCGACGGTGCCCTGGTGGTGCCCGACCTCGAACGTGATCCGCGGTCCGTCGGGCTTGCCGATGTTGAGGGCCTGGCCGTCCTGGATGTCGACCGTCGGCACCCGACGGCCGTTGACGAAGACCCCGTTCATCGAGTTGTTGTCGACCGCGACCCACCGGTCGCCCTCGAAGCGCAGCAGCAGGTGCGCCCGGGCGATCAGCGGGTGCGCCACGCGCAGGTCGGCGCGCAAGTCGCTGCCGACGACCACGTCGCGACCCGGCGCGAAATTACCTTCGGATCGCTGGGACCGAACCGTCAGCACTGGCTGCGCGGGCTGGCCCATCAGCGCTTGCGCCGGTTCCTCGACAGTCTGCGGCGGGCCGACGAGTGCCCCTTCAGCCGGAGCTTCCACCACACGATGGCGCTGTAGACGACGCACAACATCACGAGCATCGCGATGTCGAACAGCCACGCGCTCGCCTTGTGATCGAAGTGCTGGTCCTTCGGGTCGGTCGGGCCCACGACCAGCCGGTGGGTGTCGATCGTCGACGCCGCGGACGCGTAGCCCCACCTTGCCGGCGTGGCCCAGGACAACTGGTCGAGCACGGGGCGGTTGGTCACCCAGATCAGCCCGCCGCAGAAAACCAGCTGCGACATGATCGCGATGACCAGGAACGGCATGATCTGGTCCTGGGATTTGGCGATCGCCGACAGCGCCATGCCCAGCAGCGCGGAGGCCACGCACGTCAGCGCGACGTCGAAGAACAGCTCGAAGCTGACGTTGCCCAGCATCACGGCTTTGGCGATCGGCTGGCCCCAGCCGATCACCGAGATCGCGGTCGTGATGCCCGCCTGCCCGATGGCGAACGCGCTGAACACCACGATCTTGGCGGCCAGGTACGACGCGGTCGACAGGCCGACCGCCTGCTCACGCCTGAATATGGGACGCTCGCCGACCAGGTCGCGGATGGTCAGCGCGGTGCCCATGAACACGGCGCCCACGGTCAGCATGACCAGAATCTGGTCGGGCTGGTTGGGCGAGTTGCTCAGGGGGTCGCCCATGCCGTACCCGGTCTTGCCGCGAACGGTCAGGGTGAGGATGCCGATGAGGAACGGCAGCAGCGCCAGGAACACCGTGTAGCCCCGGTCGGAGATGACCAGCCGCACCTGGCGGCGCGCCACCGTCGAGAACTGGCGCAGGACGTCGGTGTGCACGGGTTCGCCCAGGTCGCCCGGGCTGGCCTCGGAGGGAGCCTGCAACTCCGGCGGCCGGTTTTCGGCGAGGAAGCGGCGGTTGGCCTCGTCGGGGTCGGCGCCCACGTTCGCGAAGATGTCGGCCCAGTTGGTGGTGCCCATCGCCGCGCCGATCTGGCTGGTCGGCCCCAGGAACGCGGTCTTTCCACCCGGCGCCAGCAGCAGTATCTGATCGCAGACGTCCAGGTAGGCCACCGAGTGGGTGACGACCAGGACCACGCGGCCGGCGTCGGCGAGCTGGCGCAGCATCATCATCACCTGCCGGTCCAACGCCGGATCCAGGCCCGATGTCGGCTCGTCGAGGATCAGCAGCGACGGCCCGGTGAGCAGCTCCAGCGCGACCGACGCGCGCTTGCGCTGGCCGCCGGAGAGCTTGTCGACGCGGGTGTCCGCGTGCTTGGTCAGCTCGAGTTCCTCGAGGACCTGCGCGACGACCTGCTCGCGGTCGGCCTTGCTGGTGTCGGGCGGCAGTCGCAGCTCGGCCGCGTAGCCCAGCGCCTGGTTGACGGTCAGCTGGCGGTGCACGACGTCGTCCTGGGGGACCATCCCGATCCGGCTGCGCATGGACGCGTATTCGGCGTGGATGTTGTGGCCCTCGAACGTCACGGTGCCGCTGCTCGGTGTGGTGTACCCGGCGATCAGCCGCGACAGCGTGGTCTTCCCCGCGCCCGACCCGCCGATGATGGCGGTGAGCGTTCCGGGGCGCGCGGTCAGCGAGATGTGGTCGAGCAGTTGCTTTCCGTGGTCGACGGTGAACGTGACGGCGTTCACCTCCAGCCCGCCGGTGCGCGTCGCCGCCTCGGTGCGGCGGACCAGGGTGTCGCCGGTGAAGACGAGGTCGACGTTGCCGATGGTGACCACGTCGCCCTCGGTGAGGATCGCGGACCCGACCCGGACACCGTTGACGAAGGTCCCGTTGACGCTGTGCGCGTCGCGGATCTCGGTGCCCAGCGGCGTCTGGGTCAAAAACGCGTGATGGCGCGACGCCAGGACGTCCTGGATCACGATGTCGTTGTCGGTGGAACGACCGATCGTGACCGCGTCCGACGACTTCGGCATCGCCCCGGACCGCGACGGCAGCAGCGCATGGAACATCTTGGTCGCCAGGTTGCTCACCTCGGGCGGCTTGGTGAGGTTGGCCGACATCTCGGTTGGCGGCGCCGCCGGCGCGGACCCCACGGCCGACATCTGCGGGTGCGGCTGGAAGTTGGGGGGCGGCGGCGCGCTGGTCGGATAAGGCGGGCGCCCGCCGGCGGCGGGGTACACGGGCTGGCCGGGCGGCAGGGGCGCGGCGACCTGCGGGCGTCGCGCCGCCTGCGCGGCCCAGTTCGGTTGCCGCCCCGGGGGTCCGGGCGGGGGGCCGGGCGGAGCGGCGACGGGAGGGCCCGGTTGACCGGACCACGCCGCCCCCGGCTGGGCCACCGGGATGCCCATCGACTCGGTGCGCGGCGGGCGACCCGCCAGCCCTTGGTGGCGGCCCACCTCGAAGGTCAGCTGCGGCCCGTCGGGATTTCCGATGTTGATGCTCTGGCCGTCGTGGATGTCGACCACCGGCACCCGGCGGCCGTTGACGAAAGTGCCGTTGAGCGAACCGTTGTCGATCGCCAGCCACCTGCCCTGGTCGAACCGCAGCAACAGATGCGCGCGCGAGATCAGCGGGTGCGTGATGCGCATGTCGGCCCGGAGGTCCCGGCCGACGACGACGTCGTGACCGGCGGCGAAGGTGCGCTCCGACCCGTCGTGACGAACCGTTAACGCAGGCGGGGCTGGTGCACTCATTGCCACAACTGTAGCGGGTGCACCTGTTTTCACCCTGTGGGCTGAATGACCGCGTCCGGCGCGCCGGTGATCACACATCGGGTCCGCGTGTAGATCGTCGGCATGCACCGATTGCAGTGCGTGCACGCCGAATGCACGCTGTGCGCGGCACCGTCGGCGGCGATCCGGTTGATCAGGTCCGGCTCCGCCAGCAGGGCCCGGCCCATCGCGACGAAATCGAATCCCTCTGCCATCGCGAGGTCCATCGTTTCCCGGTTGGTGATGCCGCCGAGCAGGATCAGTGGCATCGTGAGCTCGGCGCGGAACAGCTTGGCGTCGCGCAGTAAATAGGCCTCGCGGTAGGGATACTCGCGCAGGAACTTCTTGCCCGTCATCCGCATGCCCCAGCGCAGCGGCGGCTTGAAGGCGCCGGCGAATTCCTTGACCGGTGCGTCGCCGTGGAACAGGTACATAGGGTTGACCAGCGAACTGCCCGCGGTGAGCTCGATCGCGTCCAGGCCGCCGTCGTCCTGCAACCACTTGGCGGTGATCAGCGATTCCTTCGTGCTGATGCCGCCACGCACCCCGTCGGACATGTTGAGCTTGGCGGTGACCGCGATCGGCGTGCCCTCCTTCTCCACCGCGCGCCGCACGGCCATGACTATGCCGCGAGCGACCTTCGCCCGGTTCTCCAGCGATCCGCCGAATTCGTCGTTGCGCCGGTTGATGAGCGGGGACAGGAAAGCGCTCGCCAGATAGTTGTGGCCCAAATGGATTTCGACCGCATCGAAGCCGGCTTCGATGGCGAGCCGGACCGCGTTGACGTGGGCTTGGATGACGTCCTCGATGTCGTCGCGGGTGGCCTTCTTGGCGAAACGCATCCCGATCGGGTTGAAGAACCGCACCGGCGCCAGCGCGGTCGCCTTGTTGGACTTGGCGTTGGCGACCGGACCGGCGTGGCCGATCTGCGCGCTCACCGCGGCGCCCTCGGCGTGGATCGCGTCGGTCAGCCGCCTGAACCCGGGCACCGCCTCCGGGCGCATCCAGATGCCGTTGCCCTCGGTGCGACCGCCGGGGGACACCGCGCAGTAGGCGACGGTCGTCATCCCGACGCCGCCGGCCGCCGGCAGCCGGTGGTATTCGATCAGGTCGTCGCTCACCAGCGCGTTGGGCGTGCGTGCCTCGAAGGTGGCGGATTTGATGGTGCGGTTGCGCAGCGTGATGGGCCCCAGCTTGCCCGGGCTGAACACGTCTGGAGGGGTAGACATGCGAGGAGCTTAATGGCGATCGCAAGCGCGGCGTACTGGCGATCGCAAGCGCGGCGTAGCCGGGCGAAGCGGGTCGCCATCATCGGCGGTAGCCGGGCGAAGCGGGTCGCCATCATCGGGCACAGCGCTGGGCGTG
>NZ_LZKK01000371.1 GCF_001672815.1 Mycobacterium sp. E796
CCGTTCACCGCCAATGCCGCCGAGGCCCGCGACATCGCCGAGCTGGCCGCGAAGTCAGATCGCGTCGTCATGGAGGCAATCCAATACCGCTACCATCCGTTGACATCGCGCGTCGAGCAGATCATCGCTTCGGGGGAGCTGGGTAGATTGCAGCGAGTGGAGGTAGCGGTGTGCGTCATGCTGCCGAAGCGTTCAAATAGCAACATCTACGACTACTCCCTTGCCGGTGGCGCGCTGATGACCGACGGAAGCTATACGGTCGACATGCTCCGTACGTTCGGCGGTTCGACCCCGGAAGTCGTTTCGGCTCGTGCGAAACTGGGCGGTCCCGAAGTGGACCGGGCTATGACGGCCGAATTGCGGTTCGCCGGCGGGCACACGGGCCGCCTGCACTGCGCGCTGTGGTCGTCGAACCTGTTTTGGGCGAGCGCCAAGGTGGTTGGGGATCGCGGCCGGCTGCGTTACCTCAGTCCGGCTGCTCCGCACTTGTTGCCCCGGCTCACGATCCGCTCGGCCGACGGCAAGCGGGTGGAGCGCTTCCCGCGCCGCACCAGCTATGCGTACCAGCTCGAGGCCTTCGCCGCGGCGGTGCTGCGCGGCGAACCGGTGAAGACGACGCCGGAAGGCGCGATCGAGAACATGTCCGTCATCGATACGATTTACCGCGCCGCCGGTCTCTCGCTCCGCGAACCGGCGTAAACGCCATGAACGCCGCGCCAGTCGACAGTCGAGAAG
>NZ_LZKK01000372.1 GCF_001672815.1 Mycobacterium sp. E796
CAGCGCGACACGCGATACAAGGTCAACCAAGGCAGCCCACCGTCGAGGTAGTTTGGCCTGTGCAGAAACTCCGGCTCGTCTGACTGCGCGAACGTCTTACCGGCCACCGAGTCGGCACCTTTCGTGACCCGCCTCGGCCCACGCGTCCTTTGAGCCGGAGTTTCTGCACAGGCCAAACTACCTCGACGGTGGGCTGCCTTGGTTGACCTTGTATCGCGTGTCGCGCTGCCACCAGGCAAGACGCGAGTCAATGCTGGGCTGGGGGTTCGCTCAGTGATGAGGCGGCTCAAGGCGTGGTGGGGCCAGCCCGACGAGTATGAGTGGGTCAGCGCGTTCCTGGACCAGCGTGGGATGCTGCGTCCGGCACGGATGATAATGGCGGTTGTCGCCGGATCGTCGGCGATGGTGCCGCTGGCGGTGTTGCCGAGCCAAAGCCACCCGGGTGCCGTCGAACTGACAACCGGTGTCGTCACCGCCGCTTTCACCGTCGGCATGACCCTGTTCTGGCTGACCCGTTGGCCCACCCGTTGGCAGTCGCAGGTTGGCGTGAGCCTGGGTTCGTTGTTCGTCGGCGCGTGGAGCCTGGTGCAGCCCAGCGGTGCCCTCGCCGCGCTGGCGTGCACGGCCATGGCCGTCACCGGCGGCTACATCGCGTTTTACCACGGTCCCAAGCTCCTGGTCTTCAACAGCGTGGTGGCTTGCGCGGTCACCGCGGCGGCGGTGGTGCGGCTGGCTCGTGAGACCAATATTGCCACGGCGGCCTCCGCGCTCTGGCTGATCACCTTTCTCAATGTGTCTGTGGCCCTGGGTATTTGGGGTATGTCGCGGGCCATGGGGATGTATGTTCAGCGCTCCGAAGAAGATGCCCTCACCGGGTTGCTGAACCGGCGCGCGTTCGCCGACGCGGTCACTAACCGATTGGCGAATCCGCCGGCCGAGCACACGCACCTGGCGATGCTGATGGTCGATCTGGACAACTTCAAACGCATCAACGACACCCATGGTCATTTGGCCGGTGACCGCGCTCTGCGGGCGGTGGCCGACCTCCTGCGCGAGCACACCCCGGCAAACGCGGTCATCTGCCGCGCCGGTGGCGAGGAGTTCTTGGTCGCGCTGACCGCCATGACGTCGGACGTGAGGCCACTGACCGTGCAATTCAGCAGGGCGCTGGCCGGGCTCCTCCCCAGGATCACCGCGAGTGTCGGCATCGCGAGCACCGAGCTGCGCCAGTTCAATGGCGACGCTGCCTGCGTTGTCGACGACCTCATCAAGATCGCCGACGAGGCGATGTATGCCGCCAAACGCCGTGGCGGAGACCAGGTCCACCAGGGCGTGATGGCCTAGCCGCCGGCTCTCGAAAGACTCCCGCTTCCCTCGCGTACACGTTCTGCACAGATTCGCCATAGCGGCCGCTTAGGTTGCGGCGAAATCATCGAGCCAGGCTTATAGGCGGCCCGCGCAACCAAGGGAGGGACATGAGCTTCCAGACCGATGTGGCCGCACAACCCAAGCTCGTCGAGAACGTCGCCGCCGCGCTGACCAAGCCACGGCTGCGGGGCTTCATCCACCAATACTGCGCCGTGGCAGCCGTGGTCGCGGGCGCGCCGCTGGTGGTGATCTCGTGGGCCGAGGCCTCCAAGCGGGCTGGACACTCGACGCTGACCTACACCCTGGCGATCGTGGCGATGTTTGCCGTCAGCGCCGTCTATCACCGCGTGCACTGGGAGTCCGCGGTCCGCCGGAATTGGATGAGGCGGCTCGACCACTCGATGATCTTCGTGCTCATCGCCGGCACCTACACACCGTTCGCCAGGCTCGCGATGCCCCGCGGGACCGGCTACCTGGTCCTCGCGATCGTCTGGGGTGGTGCGGTGGTTGGCATTGCGCTGCAACTGTTCTGGCCGACTGCCCCGCGCTGGCTGGGGATTTCCCTCTACCTGCTGCTGGGTTGGGTGGCTGTTTGGTACACCGGGCTCATCGCGCAGAACGCAGGAATGGCAGCGGCGGTCCTGCTGGCGGTCGGTGGGCTCATGTATAGCGTCGGTGCCGTGTTCTACGGACTGCGCTGGCCCGATCCCTGGCCGACGACGTTTGGCTACCACGAGGTCTTTCACGCGTGCACCGCGGTCGCGGCAATCTGCCAATACATCGCCATCTGGTTCGCGGTCTTCTGAGCCGACGGCCCCTGTCGCGGCCCGCTACTTCGCGTCGGTGGCCACCCGCTCCAACGCGGCGAGGTGGTCGTCGACGGTCGCCAGGCCGGCCTTCATGGTGTTCACCGACACGTGCGTGGCCCCGGCGGCCTTCCAGGCCGCGATGTCGGCGGCGGCCTTTTCAGGGTCGCCGGTCCAGCTGATCCGGCCCTCCATGCCGAGTGTGTCGGCGTCGCGTCCGGCCGCCGTCGCCGCGCGTCGTACCTGCTCACGTGCGTAGTCCAGGCCGGGGCCGGGCTCCATCATCGGGAACCAGCCGTCGCTCAGCCGTCCGGCGCGTTCGTAGGCGCGGTCGGACGCCGCGCCGAACCACACCGGGATGGGGCGCTGAGTCGGCATCGGTGCCAGGCCCGCCCCCGTAACCATGTGGTACCTGCCGTTGAACGTCACGGAACGTTCGGTCCACAGCTTGCGCATGACCTCGACCTGTTCCTCGGAGCGGCGGCCGCGGTTGGTGAACGTCTCGCCGAGCGCCTCGAACTCGACGTCGTTCCACCCCAACCCGATACCGAGCCGGAAGCGCCCGTCGGTGAGCAGATCGACCTCGGCGGCCTGCTTGGCCACTAACACCGTCTGGCGCTGCGGCAGGATGATGACGCCGGTGACGAGTTCAAGCGAGGTGACCGCGGCCAGGTAGCCGAACATCACGAACGGCTCGTGGAAGGTCGAGTCGATGTCGTAGTAGCCCTGCCAGCCCTGGTGCACCGCCGGATCGGCGCCGACGACATGGTCGTAGGCGAGGATGTGGGTGAAGCCCAATTCCTCGACGCGCTGCCCATAGGCACGTACCGCTGCGGGGTCTCCACCAAGCTCGGTCTGCGGGAACACGACACCAATGCGCATTGCCCGTTCAACCGACCCGCGCCGCAGTTGCTTCCCGAATCGGAATCCGCCGTACGAGCCGGTTCTTTTCCAGTAAACACGCGTTCACAGCGAACTGGCAGGGAACCCGGTACCGCCGGTACGCATGACGCGGGGACCGGGTGGGTACCCGGGCGGTTGAACGGTCGCGAAGCGGCGGCCTGCGTTCCGCCCTTGGATCGACCGCTCTCCGAAATCGAGGGGAAGCCGACGGCGCATCACCCGTCGGCGGGAGGAGCGTCTGATGCCAGAAGTCCAACTTCACCACGAAGGACATCCCAAGTACCGCCGGATGGTCCGTTTCGACTGGTCGGAAACCCCGCTGCACTGGGTGCCCGACGACCCGTTCTCCACGCACATGATCAACGTCCTGCACCTGCTGCTGCCCGAGGGCGAGCGGCACTTCATCAAGGCCGTCCTCGAAGCGTCGTCGCTGGTCGATGACCCGGAGCTGGAGGCGGCGATCAAGCCCTTCATCCAGCAGGAGTCCTGGCACGCCTGGGCGCACCAGATCGTGCTGGACCACCTGGCCGAGCAGGGCATCGACACCAAGCCGTACACCGACCGGCTCGGGAGGCTGTTGTCGATGACGCTGGGCGATCCCCCCAGGTGGTTTCCGCCGGCCATGAAACGGTGGTGGCTGTATCGGCGGCTCGCCGATGTGGCCGCGCTCGAGCATTACACCGCGATGTTGGGCCAGTGGGTGCTGACGAACCGGGGTCTGGACTATGCGAAGGCCGATCCGATGATGCTCGATCTGCTGCGCTGGCACGGCGCCGAGGAGGTCGAGCACCGCTCGCTGGTGTACGACGTCTTCCAGCACGTCAGCGGCAACTACTGGATCCGGGCATTCTCGATGTTCTTCACTACGCCGTTGTTCATCGCCTGGTGGGTCGCGGGTGCCCGTTACCTGATGGCCCAGGACCCGACCATCGACCAAAAGTGGCGTTGGCGGGACTGGCTGTGGGCGGCCCGCGAGTACCGGTTGCCGGGCCCGTGGAAGCTCATGGTGACAACGCCGGTCCGCTATCTGCGACCAAGCCACCATCCGAACGACGAGGCGTCCACGCAGATGGCGGTCGACTACCTGAACTACTCCCCGGTGGCGAAGGCCGCCCGGGAGCGCGCGCTGTCCCAGGCGAAGTCACCGGATCAATCCCAGGGGATCGAGACTTCAAGCAATGGAGCACGAAAGGTTGACGTTCGATGAAGGTTTCGGTCGATCTCGACACCTGCGACGGCAACGGCGTGTGCATGAGCATTTGCCACGAGGTGTTCGACGTACGAGAAGACGGACTGCACGTACTCCAAGACGAACCACCGGAGGAACTGCGCCAGCAACTGATCGGCGCCGAGGTGTCCTGCCCCACGCGGGCGATCACGGTGAAGGAGTGATCCGATGTCGACCCGTCAACTGAAGGAAGTCGTCGTCGTCGGTGCCGGCGTAGCGGGCATCCGCGCGGCCGAGACCCTGCGACAGGAGGGCTACGACGGTGCCCTGACCATCGTGGGCGCCGAGCGCCACGCTCCCTACCACCGGCCTCCGCTCTCGAAGAAACTGCTCACCGGCGAGGTGCACCGCGCCGGGGTCGACTTGGCGCCCCAATTCGAGCTGGAAGCGCGCGTGCTGCGCGGCGCGTCGGCGACCAAGCTGGACCTGGCGTCGGGGACCCTCCAGGTGTGTGACGAAAACCGGGACCTGGCAATGCAATTCGACGGACTGGTGATCGCAAGTGGTGCGACACCACGCGAATGGCCGGGCGGCCCGGTCCCGGACGGAGTGCTGATGCTCCGCACGGTCGACGATTGTCTGGCGATCCGGCAAAGGCTGGGCTCGCGCCCGCGGGTCGTCGTGGTCGGCGGGGGGTTCATCGGAGCGGAGGTGGCCGCGAGTTGCCGTTCGGTGGGGCTGGATGTGGTTCTGATCGAGAAGGCATCCAGCCCGCTGCTGGCCGCGCTGGGCGCGGAACTGGCGCCACGCTGGGCCGAACTGCACCGCGGGCATGGCGTGGATGTGCGGGTCGGGGTGGGCGTCGACGCGTTCATCGGAAACGGGCACGTGGAGGCCGTTCGGTTGACCGATGGTTCGCAGGTTCCCGCCGATCTCGTCATCGTCGGCCTGGGCGTCACCCCCGCCACCGACTGGCTGGGCGGCTCGGGATTGCACCTCGATGACGGGGTGTTGTGCGACGCCACGGGCGCGGCCGAGGGCCCCGACGGGGACGTTGCCGTCGTCGCCGCCGGCGACGTCGCGCGCTGGTGGCACCCGCTCTACGAGCGGCATCTGCGCACCGAACATTGGGAAGATGCCGGGCGTCAGGGCGCGGCGGCGGCTCGCACACTGCTGACGGGGCCCGGCGCGGCGCAAGCCCACGACGACGTGCCGTATTTCTGGTCCGATCAATATGACGTGAAGGTCCAGATGCTAGGCGTCCCAACGGGTTACGATGCCATCGAAATCGTCGAGGGCTATCCCGACGGCTGGGAGTTCGTCGCCGCGTATGGACGCGACGGCCGGACCATCGCGGTGCTGGGAACGATCCCGAATCGGGTGTATGCCTACCGTGACGCCATCGCGAAACGTGCGGAGTTTCCGCCCGGCCGGCCGGATTAGCGGCGATGAGGTATCGCCACTATCCGGCGCGGGTGCCTCCGCGCAGGGAATGGATACGGGGCGTCTGCACGTTGAGTTGGCCATGACCGACCGGATCGAGCTGAGCCCAAGAGACTGGGTGCGCGAGCAAACCGAACGAATTCTGCAGCAAGGCACGACCGACGGCGTCGAGATCCTCGACCGGCCCGTCGTCCTGATAACCGTGACGGGCGCCAAGTCCGGCAAGCAGCGCTACGTGCCGTTGATGCGCGTCGAAGAGGACGGTCGCTACGCCATGGTGGCGTCCAAAGGAGGCGCGCCCGAACACCCGTCGTGGTACTTCAACGTCAAGGCCAACCCGGCGGTGACTGTGCAGGATGGCGAAAAGGTCGTCGCCCTCACCGCGCGCGAGCTGGAAGGGTCCGAGCGCGAGCACTGGTGGCGGT
This sequence comes from Mycobacterium sp. E796, assembly GCF_001672815.1. GTDB lineage: Bacteria > Actinomycetota > Actinomycetes > Mycobacteriales > Mycobacteriaceae > Mycobacterium. The sequence continues at coordinate 6,114 of NZ_LZKK01000372.1, forward strand.
TGGCGGTGGAAGCGTTTCCCCCTTACGCCGAATACCAGGAGAAGACGGCAAGGCAGATCCCGGTTTTCGTTCTGGAATAGCCGATCGAATCCTCTTGCCACGGAGGGGTTATCGCTCGGGCACCAATTGGGTATCCCCCACCGATGCCCGCAGATTCAACTATGGCCGCAGTCCCCGCGGGGTTTACCCGCGCCGGCTCCGCGGACGCCGCCACCGCTGCCGAATTGCGCAGCGCCCTGCGACGGTGGCTGCAGGAGGTGACCGAGGTTCCGGCGGATCTTCGCGAGGACATCGTTTTGGGCGCCAACGAAGCGCTGGCGAATTGCGTCGAGCACGCGTACCGGGCCCACTCCACGCCCGGTCCGATGAAACTGCACGCACGCCACGATCCCGGCGCACAATCCGTCAACGTGCGTGTCAGTGACCGGGGAACCTGGCATCGGCAGCAGCCCATGAAGCCCGACGATCCCCGAGCGTCCCGGGGCATCCTGCTGATGCACGCCCTCGCGGATCACTGCACAATCAGCGCCCGGCCCGATGGCACCACGGTGTGCCTCGACTACGCCACAACGCCGACGCCGCTGGACGGCCGCGACATTCGCGCCTAGGTCACACGCCGTAGGCGCGCTCCAGATCCTTGAGCGACGTCTCCAAGTGGCCCAGCAGCCGCTGCAGGTGCGGAACGCTGCGGCGGCAGCCGACAAGACCGAAGTCGAGGTTCTCGGCGTTGTTGGTCACGGTGATGTTTACCGCCTGTCCGTCGAGTGGGATCGACAGCGGGTAGTTGCCGTCCAACCGGGCGCCGCGCCAGTACACCGGTTTCGACGGTCCGGCAGAGACGTTCGAGATGACGATGTTGAACGGCGGCGAGGCGGTCGAGAGATAGCCGGGAATCAGCCCGAGGAACAGCCCCCCGATGTTGAAGGCCGAGAGGGCAAGCTGTTGCACGGGGGGCAACTGCCGGAACACCTCTTTGGTGTCGTGGATCGAAGAGCTGATGATCTCCAGCCGCTTTGCCGGATCGTCGAGGTCCGTCGCGAGGTTGCACAGAAACGTTCCGACCATGTTGCCGCCGCGGTCGTCGTCGGCCTTGCGCAGGTTGACCGGCACCATCGCGGTCAGCGGGTCACTCGGCAGGGCGTTCTGCTCGAGAAGGTAAGCGCGAAGCGCCCCGGAGGACATGGCCAACACCACGTCGTTGACCGTCACCCCCGCGGCGGCCTTCACCGCCTTGACGCGGTCCAGCGACCAGGACTGCGCGGCCACCCGCCGGGCACCGCCGATCCGGACGTTGAACATGCTGCGTGGCGCGCGGAACGGGAGGGTCAGTTGTTGTTCGAGCAGCGCCGCCCGCGCAAGCCTCACCGTGGACGGCGCCAGCGCGAACGCCGACCCCGCGGTGCGGCCGACCCGCTCGAGCAGCGATGGCCGCTTCCGCGGCTCCCTGTGCTGCCGGGGACCCAGATTCCATGGCACCCGCACCTCGTCGTCATCCGGGTCGGGGCTGAAGGCCCGTTGCATCAGCCGCAGCGCCGACACGCCGTCCATGAGGGAGTGGTGGTACTTCGTGTAGACCGCGTAGCGCCCGTCCTCCAAGCCCTCGATCAGGTGCGCTTCCCAGAGTGGGCGGTGCCGGTCGAGCAGGCTGCCGTGCAGCCGGGAGGCCAATTCCAGCAGGTCACGCACGCGCCCGGGCTCCGGTAGGGCCGACCGGCGGAGGTGGTAATCGAGCTCGACCTCGCGGTCGACCGACCACGCGACATTGGTTATGCCGCCGAAGAAGGCCGGGTGCTTGCGGAACGTCGGTTGAACGTCCGTGCGCTCGAGCATCGCCTGATAGGACTCGCGGACGAAGTGCGGACCGGCGTCCTCGGGCGGCACGAATAGCTGCAACGATCCCACGTGCATCGGATGCTCGCGCGACTCGCCAATGAGGAACAGCGCATCCGTCGGCGATATCGGTTCCATGGTTGGCCTCCCCATTCAGTCCATTCGATACGGCTCCTCACCTCCAATTAGCCCGAGGGGGCATCGCCCACACCTGCAAAATTCGGCGCAGCCAGTTCCCGCCGCCAGAGCCGTCAATTCGTTGCCCCGCCATTCGGACGGATAGACTGCTAGGCCGTAACTCGAGCGGCTGAGATCACACGCCGCTGAGCCCAATAAATCCACGTCCGGGGGAAGTGCCATGCCTGAGAATCAGACCGAAGCTGTCGGCCTGGAGCCGCACTTCGAGGACGTGCAGGCGCACTACGACCTGTCCGACGAGTTCTTCGCCCTATTCCTGGATCCCACGCGCACTTACAGCTGCGCCTATTTCGAGCGCGACGACATGACCCTCGAAGAGGCGCAGATCGCCAAGGTTGACCTCTCGCTGGGCAAGCTCGGATTGCAGCCGGGCATGACGCTGCTCGATATCGGCTGTGGCTGGGGCACCACGATCATCCGCGCGCTCGAGCGCTACGACGTCAACGTCGTGGGGCTCACCCTAAGCCGCAACCAGCAGGCGCATGTCCAGCAGCGCCTCGACCGGCACCCGTCCGCCCGGAGCAAGCGCGTGCTGCTGCGGGGCTGGGAGCAGTTCGACGAGAAGGTGGACCGCATCGTATCGATCGGCGCCTTCGAACACTTTGGACGCGACCGTTACACCGACTTTTTCAAGATGGCCTACGAGGCACTCCCCGCCGACGGTGTGATGCTGCTGCACACCATCATCAAGCCCAGCGATGAGGAGTTCAGCGAGCGCGGACTGCCCATCACGATGACCAAGATCCGGTTCATGAAGTTCATCATGGACGAGATCTTCCCGGGCGGGGACCTGCCACAAGCCAAGGGCGTCGTAGAGCACGCCGAGCGGGCCGGCTTCGCCGTCGAGCGGGTCCAACAGCTGCGCCTGCACTACGCTCGCACGCTCGACACGTGGGCAGCCGCGCTCGAGTCGCGCCGCGACGAGGCCATCGCGATTCAGTCCGAAGAGGTCTACGACCGGTACATGAAGTACCTGACCGGTTGCGCCGACCTGTTCCGCGACGGCTACACGGACGTCGCGCAATTCACTCTCGCCAAGGGCTGACGTCACGCCCTTGCGGGTGGCTGGAACCGGCCGTGCCTCCGCGGCGCGGTTTATCGGCGCATCCCTGCGGGTAACACCACGAGCAACGACCTGATGCGGTAGAGACCGAGGCTGCTCGGTGCAAAACCGCAGGAAGGACTGACCGTGGACGCCAGGTGCCGAGCGAGCAAAGTATCGGAGCAAAGTACCCCTGCGACCGGCTGGCGTGCGCGTCGCGGGTTGTCCGGCGTGGCGCTGGCTTGCGAGATGGTCTCCGCGTCGATGTTGTGCGCGGCCAGCCTGGCGGGCCTGTTTGCCTACGTCCAGCCCGACAAGCCAACGGTCGAGTCGACGCTGGGGCCGCCGCCGACCCCCCACCCGGTACGCCAGCAGGGGACCGTGATCGCCGTGTCGGGGGACTCGGTGACCGCCCGCAGCCCGAACGGCTACACACAGACCTACCGCGTCACCCCGGATACCACCGTCATCTCCCGTGACGGCGGCCAACCCCGTACCGGCGCTTCACATTTCACCGTCAACGAGCAAGTGGACATCGTCGGGACGATCGAGGGCGGCACGGCCCTGGCCACCGCGGTCGCATACCGTGGCACCTCCAACGGCGATGGACCCCCGATGGATCACATTGCGGCGCAACCGGTCAGCGGCTCGGCCGGCGGCACGTGAGTTTACTGAATTTCGCTAGTGCCGCCCAAATGCGCGCCGCTGTCATCCAGTTCGTCGCGGCGTAGGGCCATCGGCGTCCTGGCCGGAATGTCCTCGCCGGCGATTACCGCGCGGGTGATCGGGGTGAGCGCCCGAAACAGCGTTTCCACCTCGTCGTCGGTGAGGGCATCGAGGGCGGACAGGGCGAGCGCGTCGGTGCTCGATTCGATGCGGTCCTTCAGGTCCCGGCCGGCCGCGGTCACCGTGCCGTCGCCGTTGAGCAGTCCCCGCTCGGCGAGCCGTTGTTCGTGGTGGCGCCACGCCGCTTCGTCGTAATCACGGGTGCGGGCGATGTAGTCGGGCTCGACCCGGCCGGTCGCCGCGTGTAGCACGTTGGATTCCCGCCCGGAGACACCGGCGGCCGCCAGCACCGCCACGTGCCCATCGCCGCGTTGCTCACGCAGCAGGGTCGCGGCATGCCATAGCGCGGCCAGCGGTTCGTCCGGCCAGGGCAGCGCCAGATTCGCGGCGAACAGCGGTCGCCCGTCGAGCGGCGCCCCTCGGGCCGCCTTGGCCGCCAATTCGCCCGCGACGGTGACGTTTTCATCCGCCTCGATGCCGTATCGGCGCAGGGCCGCGACCGCCGATTCCTGCCGGGCGCGCAACGCGGCCTCGGGACCGGCGATCTCCCATGCCGCGGGGAGTGCCTTCGCGACGCGCTCGGGGGCGAAGTTGTAGAAGATCGCGGTGACGACCTCGCGCGGCACCATGCCCAACGGGGCCGACCGGGCGGCGAAGTAACCCATCCAAAAGCCGCGGTAACCCAGCGCGTCGAGCGCCGCCCGCGCCTCCGGCGCGAAGTAGGTGACTGCGTGAACCGGCTCGAATCGGTCGAAGAAGCGCCGCGCCAATGCCGGTTCTCTACGCACGTTCGCAGTTAACCACGCCGCTCGTCGGGAGCCGCCCCGAGGACACCCCGCGGACGTGCGCAGCCACGGACTCATTGGCCTTTCAGGCTGCCGATCCGAAGGGAAAAGTCCGTGCGTTTGGGCGGCGAATCGCTTTCGAGCGTGTCGACGTAGCGTTCGGGGTCGCGGTCGACGATCGGCAACCCCTCGGTGGTGGGGTGCTCGGCCATGAACTCGCTGTATTGCCGCCCGAGCGCCTCACGCAGTCCGATCGGGGCGTTGCGACGGAAATCGGGCAGCCCGTCCCGTTCCTCCTCGCCCATGTGGTCGTCGTTCGCCGACCGGGTGCGGCCGACGGCCGCCCACCACTCGTCCGTGCCGATCCGAGCCGCGTTGGCGTCGCGCACCCCGTCCCGAATGTCGTTGTGATCACCGATGGCGTCGAGCGTCTCGCCTTCGGGATCGTTGGTACCGCGCTTTAGCAGCTGCGGGTAGAAGATCTTCTCCTCGATGTAGGCGTGCACATCCAGCTTGTCAGCGAGGGGACGCCACACCCGCTCGAGTGCCGAGTTGTTGACCGGCGCCTGCATCCGCAGCGAGTCGAGCCTGGCGAACTGCTCGCGGAACCAGTCGTGGTCGGTCTGGATCAGGACCGTGATATCAGCCATGCCGGCTCCTCACCTCTCGGACCGCTACGCCTTCGGCCATCGTGTTCCATGCCGAGCCAGAGTTCAACCGGCCGCTGCTTAGGCTCGAGAAGTGACGATCTCCTATGACGAAGGCCTGCGCGACCGGATCCGGGCACACTTGGCCGCCCATGACCGGCGCACGGTCACCGACCCGACGAAGCGGCACGCGGCCGTCGCGGTGGTCTTGGTCGACTCGGATCTCGGGGAGGACAGGGTAGATCCAGCGCCGCTGGACGACTGGATTGCCGCCGGCCCGGCTTTGGAGACCGACCTCGACGGCCGCATGGTCGATGTGTCCGGTGGCGCGGCTTTCCTGCTGTGCCGCAGGGCATCTCGCCTCACTTCTCATGCGGCGCAGTGGGCACTCCCCGGTGGCCGGGTCGATCCGGGTGAGACGGCCGTCGACGCGGCGCTGCGCGAGTTGCGCGAGGAGGTCGGCATCGAACTGCGCGACTCGGCGGTGTTGGGTTTGCTCGACGACTACCCGACCCGGTCGGGCTACGTGATCACCCCGGTGGTGATCTGGGGAGGCGGACGGCTGGACCCGCAGCCCGCGCCCGCGGAGGTCCTGGCGGTGTACCGGGTGGGCCTGCACCAACTGCAGCGGGACGATTCGCCACGGTTCATCAGCATTCCGGAGAGCCCACGACCGGTCGTACAAATCCCGCTGGGCAACGACCTGATCCACGCCCCGACCGGCGCCGTGCTCCTGCAGCTGCGGTGGCTGTGCCTGGAAGGCCGCGACGACCGGGTCGATGAGTTGGAACAGCCGGTGTTCGCCTGGAAGTAGGCCAAGCGCCTCTCGCCGGCGAGCCGGTGATTCGGCCGATTCTCGAATGGGTATGTCTCTCTGGGGTTCTGCAGCGAGTAATAGGGGACGAGATTGTGATGGCGGTGGAACGTGGACGGGCGCGCTGCCCGCGGTGCGCGGCGTGGGCCGAGTATCAATTTCTTGAAATCGCTGACAACAAGCTCGAGTACGAGGTGCGATGCGGCGCTTGCGGTCACCTCCACTCCGAGGTGACGCCGGTGTACCCGGCCGCCACCGCGGCTGCCTAGGACGGCGGAAACCGCTTAACTGACAAACTCTTTGGCCGCCAGCTGTGAAACAAGCGGCCGGCTCGGAATCAGCTCGCGGAGAATGGGCGCGACTTCGGACTGAAATAGCTCGAGGCTACGGCGTTGCAGGGCGGCCGTCACCCCGTCGGTGTCCGCACTGAGATGCATCACTTCGTGTCCGAGCCGCTCGTGGTAGCGACCCACCTTGTCGACCACTTGTTCCGGGCTACCTACCAACGCCGAGCTTCGCTCGACGAAATCTTCGATCGACTCGAATACCACCGGAATCCCGGCACGGCGCTGCGCCGCCAGGCGTGCCTCGAACATCGGACGGTATGTGGCCACCGCTTCCTGCGACGTCGGGGCGATGTAGAACCCCGCGGATCCCGCCCCGACGAGGGCGTCCTTGGGCCGGTGACCGTAAGCTTCCCAGCGCAGCCGGTAGTGGCGAACCAGTTCGGCGTAGGGCTCGACGGTGTTACTGACGTTGGCGGAGAAGATCGGGTCCCCGTGGCGGGCGGCAAGGTCGACCGAATCGGTACTCGTTGCGCTGCCGTGCCAGATTCGAATTCTGTGCTGCAGCGGCCGGGGCAGTGCCTTCGCATCGACGAGTGGCGGGCGGAACCGGCCCGACCACGTCACGCGTTCGTTCTCCCACAGCAACCGGAACAGTTCGTAGCCTTCGCGGTTGCGGTCCCATTGATCGGCGGTGGTCACGTGGAACAGCTCGGCCTGCGCAGCACCGTTGCCCTTGCCGATGATCAGTTCGAGCCGGCCACCGGAGAGGTTGTCGAGCGTTGAATAATCCTCGAACGCACGAACCGGATCGAGCAGACTCAATGTCGTCACTCCGGTGAACAGTCCGATCTTCGACGTGTGCGCCGCGATGTGGCTGAGCACCACTGGAGGGGAAGAGGAGATGAACGGGTCCTCGTGTCGCTCGCCGACCGCGAAACCGTCGAAGCCCAGTTCTTCTGCGAGGACTGCCTTGTCGAGCACATCGCGCAGCCGATCGGCGGGACTCTTCTTCTCACCCGAAACGGGATCGGGCAGGTGGGTTATCAGCGTGATGAGCAGAAACTTCATCGAAATCCTCGGCGATCGGCCGTCCTAATGGCTGTTCGATGACATGAACCCAGGGACTCTCGACTTGATTCCCGGCGCGTTACGCGGCGCGGCGCTCGCGCCCGCTGATCAGGTAAACGGCGGCGCGCAACTCCAGCAGAGGGTCGTCGGACGGCTCGATCCCCTCGAGACGTGGGATCGGGTCGAAGACGATGTGCCTTTGGCTCCGCCGCATCGTTCGCGACGGGCCCGGTCAACCTGCTCTCGCCGGCCGCATTAAGGAACTTCGGCAATCACGAGATGTACAGGCGCATATGCGCAGCCGGATCTAAACGATCCTGGTCAACTTTCTGAATGCGGTGTGGGACTCTGGCCCGACTCCCATTTCGCCGCGAGGGATCTCTTGACCGGCGTGCCGGGTGCCAGGTCGAGCTGGAACGTCTCTCCGGCGCCCTCGAGCGTCACGGCGAAGCGGCCGTCGGTGAAATCCTTGAACACCACCCTGTATGGCTGCTCGCCGGCACCGCGGTCCACGGCGATCACGTCGCCGGGCGCGACGTCGTCGATTCGGTCGTTACCGGTTACTCTGCTCATCTACGCGACGATAGCGACCAATTGAGTTGCGACGCAACACCATTGGAAATGAGCTTATTTGGTGAGCTGCACCAGGAAATCATGGCAGCGCTGCGCGCGCTTGGAATCCTCCGCCATGACATCCTCGAAGAACGAGGCCACGTCCTCGAGCCCCGCGTTCTTGGCATCGCGGACGTACTGACCATAGTCGTGCCCGGCCTTCAGCGAGTGGTACTGCACCGAAACAAGGTCGTAGGTCACATCGTCGAAGCCGGTTTCCCCCGTGGCCATTGCGCGCCTCCTCATGTCGTCGTCAGAATTGACGTGTGAGGCCTACCCGTGGGCCGCGCGCCTAAACAGATGGCGGCGTGGTTGGACGCACGCGGTCCAAGCGCCCGTAACCATTGTCTCCGGGTGCTGTCTACTCGACGGACGTGCAATATTTGTCTTCTGGTAACCGGCGGGCGGATTGTGTCTGCGAACCTTGACCGACGCTCCGGGACGGAGTCGCCGCGACCAAAGAAAGGGCGACCATGACGGAACACTTGCGCGCTTACAACAGTCTTTGGCAGGTCCGCAGCGACTCGTGGTGCCGGTTGGAGGAGGCCGCCGACCGGCTCACTCGCCCGACCACCGAGGGCGCGCTGAAGACGAAGTGCATCAACACCTGCCAGGAATTGCTCACGCGGCTAAGCACTCTCGAGCCGTACTGGGCCTACCCGGGTTCGCCGCATTTCGCCCGGGTCCAGCGCCTGTTCGCCGCCGGCAGCTACGACAAGTTCGCGCAAGCCCTGGTGCAGATCAACCGCGCCCTGACCACGGAGTCGTACCGCACGGGCGACGTGGAGAACGCCGGAAGCGACGACCTGGACATGTTCCCGTCCGATCCGCGCCAGCTGGTCGAGCATCAGCCGGCGACGCAGCGGGACCGCCCCTATTTCGAGGTGTTGGTCGTCGAGAAGATGACCGAAGACCAGGAGCGGGCGCTGCGCAACGAGGTCCGCAAATGGCGGCGCCCCGACGACGAATTCGTTTACGAGCTGGTGGTGGTGTCCAGCGGCGATGAGGCACTCATCGCGGCACGGCTCAACGTCAACCTGCAGGCGGTGGTGATCCGGCGGCGCTTCTCACACCAATCGACCCGGGACCTGTCGGCGCTGGCGGAGTTCGTCGATACCGGGGTGTCGCACGAGTTGGCGGACCACCAGTCGCCCGAAGAACGCGCGCAGATCCTCGCGGTTTCCCTGGCTAAGCTGCGGCCCGAACTCGACCTCTACCTGATGACCGAGATCGAGGTGGAGGACATCGCGGGGCGGCTGGGCCAGTACTTCCGCCGGGTGTTCCACGCTCGGGAAGGCATGCTCGAGCTTCACCTGTCGATCCTGCAGGGTGTGGCAGCGCGCTACCGCACCCCGTTCTTCAGCGCCCTCAAGCAATACAGTCACCGGCCCACGGGCGTCTTCCACGCCCTGCCGATTTCGCAGGGCAAGTCGATCGTCAACTCGCACTGGATCAGGGACATGGTCGGCTTTTACGGCCTGGACGTGTTCATGGCCGAGACATCGGCGACGTGTGGCGGCCTGGACTCCCTGCTCGAGCCGACCGGGCCGCTGCGCGAATCCCAGCAGCTCGCCGCGGAGGCCTACGGGTCGCGCCACACCTACTTCGTCACCAACGGAACCTCGACGGCCAACAAGATCGTCACGCAGGCGTTGGTGGCACCCGGCGACATCGTGCTGCTCGACCGCAACTGCCACCAGTCCCATCACTACGGAATGATGCTCGCCGGCGCGAATGTCATTTACCTCGAGGCGTATCCGCTCAACGACTACTCCATGTACGGTGCGGTCCCGCTTCGCGAGATCAAGTCAAAACTGCTGGCACTCAAGCGCGCCGGCAAGCTCGACCGGGTCAAGATGATGTCGCTGACGAATTGCACCTTCGACGGGATCGTCTACGACGTCGAGCGGGTCATGGAGGAGTGCCTGGCGATCAAGCCCGATCTGGTGTTCTTGTGGGACGAGGCATGGTTCGCGTTCGCCCGCTTCCACCCCGTGTATCGGACCCGCACCGCCATGGCGGCGGCGCGCGCGCTGCGGGAGCGGCTGGCCGACCCCGAGTACAAGCGCCGTTTCGAGGAGGAGCTGTCAACCGAGGGTGCGCCCAGCGATGACGACCTGCTGGACCGCCGCCTGCGTCCCGACCCGGCACGGGCCCGGGTGCGGGTCTATGCGACCCAGTCGACGCACAAGACCCTGACCGCGCTGCGACAGGGATCGATGATCCACGTCTTCGATCAGGACTACGACCAGAAGGTGGCGGAACCGTTCCACGAGGCGTACATGGCGCACACCTCCACCTCGCCCAACTACCAGATCCTCGCGTCGCTGGACCTCGGCCGCCGGCAGGTGGCGCTGGAGGGTGTCGAGCTGGTGCAGCGGCAGATCGAGAACGCGATGCAGCTGCGCGACGCGATCGACAACCATCCGCTGCTCAGCAAGTACATGCGCTGCCTGCGGACCTCCGATTTGATCCCCGAGGATTACCGGCCGTCCGCTATCGAACAGCCCCTGCGCTCGGGCCTGCGCAACATGATGGCCGCCTGGGATCAGGACGAGTTCGTGCTCGATCCGTCCCGAATCACCTTGTTCATCGGGCCAACCGGGTACGACGGTGACACATTCAAGCGCCAGCAGTTGATGGACCGCTACGGCATTCAGATCAACAAGACGTCACGCAACAGCGTGCTGTTCATGACCAACATCGGCACCACCCGCAGCTCGGTGGCCTTCCTGGTGGAAGTGCTCGTCAACATCGCCCGCGAGCTGGACCAGAACATCTCCGAGATGAGCCTCGGGGAGCGCGAGCACTTCGCGCGGGCGGTCTATCGACTCACCGAAATGTCTTTGCCCCTACCTGATTTCAGCGGCTTCCACCCCGCGTTCCTGGATCACAGTGGAAGCGAGGCGACGCCCGAAGGAGATGTCCGCCGGGCGTTCTACCTGTCCTACGACGACACCAATTGTGAATACCTCACCGGCGAGCAGATCGACGAACGCTTGGACGCGGGCGTCGACATCGTGTCGGCGACGTATGTGACGCCCTACCCGCCAGGGTTTCCGGTCTTGGTGCCCGGCCAGGTGTTCAGCCGCGAGATTCTGCAGTTCATGCGCGACCTCGACACGCCCGAAATCCACGGCTACCTACCGAATTTCGGCTATCGCGTGTACACCGAGAAGGCCATCGAGGTGGTGAGCGAGTCGGTGGGGCTGGCGCCCAACGGTCATCGTCCCTCGCGAGCCAAGGTCGCACCGGCGGCGGCGAAGGCGCCGAAGAAGAAGTCGGCCAAGCACGGTCGGTCCAACGGCGACGGGAACGTCCCCGAGGTCGGGCACGAGGAACTGGTCGGTTCGCAGTACCCCGGCGACGCGGTCGCGGCGGACCCGCCGACGGCCGACGGCGGCGACGTCCCCGAGGTTGGTGTGAACGAATTGATCGGCGGGCAGCAGCCCGGCGACGCGGTGCAGGCCGAGTCGTAACCCCTAGTGGTTCAGGCGATCGATTCCTCGAGTGACTCGAGGTGCGGCCGCTCGTGTTCGACCTCGTTGATCAGCGGCGAGCCGCCACTGAGAGCCTCGATCAATCCCTTGACCTTCACGGTTTCGTCCTCGGTCGGGACCTCGCCGGCTTCGAGGTCATCTAATAGATCCGCGCGAAGGCCGGCCCCGTTGGCGGCCTCCTTCGCCGACAACAGGGCGCGGCGCCGCGCCACATAGAGCTGCTGGCCCAGCGTGGCCCCCGGCGCGGCCGCGGCGCGCTCCATCAGATCGTCGTAGCACCTGCGGACCTCGCTCAGCGCGACGATCACCCGCGGCGTCAACCTGCCGCGCGCCGCCGCGTCGGTCAGCGACTTCCGCAGCTTGCGCAACCCGGACAGGACCACCTCGACGCGGGGACGGAAATCGTCGTCGTCATTATCGGGCAAGGCGGCGATGGTGGAGGAGTACATATGCATCGCCGCTTCGGCCATGCCCACGATGACCGTTGCTTCACCCTCGTCCGGATTGTCCTTCGGCATGTTTCCCTCTGTTCATTTTCCGTTGTGCTGCAGGCCAATTGCGCGGCAGCGATCGTCACTGGGAATTGGCGGTGATCCGCGGTTGAGGATATTCGCCGCGCCCGCGGCTGTACACCCGGACGCGTCAATTTCGGCTGGAGGCGCCCGGCCTTATCGGTCGGAGGCGCCGGGTAGCCGGTGCTCGATGATCGCCAGGGCGCGCTCACCCCAGCGAATGTTCTCCTTTTCGAACGAGATTCCGCGCAGCAGCGTCAGATAGGGACCCACCCGTTCGGCCTGGGCCAGGTATTCCGCCTCGGTGCGGCCGTCGAGCATTCGTGCACGCATCCGTTCGTAGCGCTGCAATTTGGCTTTCGCCCGTTGCGCTCGTTCCACCATGAAGTCGCGCACCGCCCGCGCGTCACCGGCGTCGACCGCGACGACTTTGACCGCGAGCTCGTCGCGGATCACGGAGGGCTTCGGCGCGCGGGCGGTGAACTGCACGATGGCTTCGTAGCCGGCTTCGGTCAGCGAGAACATGCGCTTGTTGGGTCGACGATCCTGGTGCACGACCCGCGCCTGGATGAGACCCTGCTCGGCGAGCCGCTCGAGTTCTCGGTACAGCTGCTGCGGCGTGGCCATCCAGAAGTTCGCCACCGAAGCGTCGAAGCGCTTGGCCAGGTCGTACCCGGAGGCCTCGCCGTCGAGGAGCGCGGCCAGCACCGCATCACGCAGGGACACGCCCACAGTGTAACGATGCGAATAATCAAGAAAGTGACTAATCGCACATCGACATACGGCCCGGCAGGCTTTAGCGTCGAGCACGCCTATTCAACAAATTGACTATCCGAGGTGTCGCGTGAGTTCCAAGCATCCCTTTCGCAAGGCCGTCGAGGAGCGCGACGAGGCAGCGATCCACGCGATGCTGGCCGACACCGTGGTGTTCACCAGCCCGGTGGCGTTCAAGCCCTATGTCGGCAAGCCGATAACCGCCGCGATCCTGAGCGGTGTGATGCGGGTCTTCGAGGACTTCCACTACGTCCGTGAAATCGCCGACGGGAACGGGCGTGACCACGCGCTGGTATTCGAGACTGGGATAGCGGGGGCGCCAGGAGTGAAGATCACCGGTTGCGACTTCCTGCACTTCAACGACGACGGGCTGATCGACGACTTTATGGTGATGGTCCGGCCGCTGTCGGGTGCGACGGCGCTGTCCGAGGCGATGGCCGCGCAGTTCGATCGGATTCAGCAAGAGGCCGTCGAACTGGCCAACCAGTTCGCGACCGCGTAGGGGGACGGATCATGCGGATCGGATTGGGCATCAACTACGCCGGCGGGTTCAAGGACGTCGCGGCCGAAGTGGCCGACCTGGAACGCGCCGGGTTGGACATTGTCTTTGTCCCCGAGGCATATTCGTTCGACGCGGTCAGCGCGCTGGGCTACCTGGCCGCGAGCACCGAACGGGTTGAGCTGGCGTCGGGCATCTTGCAGCTCTACACGCGCACCCCCACGCTGACCGCGATGACCGCCGCGGGTCTCGACTACGTCTCCGACGGGCGGTTCACGCTCGGCCTAGGCGCCTCCGGCCCCCAGGTGATCGAGGGCTTCCACGGCGTGCCCTACGACGCCCCGGTCGCGCGCACCCGCGAGGTCATCGACATCTGCCGCCTGGTATGGCGGCGCGAGACCCTGCGATACAGCGGCAAGCACTACACGATCCCGCTGCCCGCCGGCCAAGGCAGCGGACTCGGGAAACCGCTGAAGCTCATCAACAAGCCTGTGCGCGAGCGCATCCCCATCCTGGTTGCCGCGCTGGGACCCAAGAACGTCGAGCTGGCCGCCGAAATCGCCGAGGGCTGGCAGCCGATCTTTTATCTGCCGGAGAAGGCCCGCGACGTGTGGGGGAAGGCGCTGGACGCCGGTCAGGCAAAGCGCGACCCCGCGCTCGGGCCGCTCGACGTGTACGCCGGACCGGTGCTGGCCATCGGCGAAAACGTCGAGCCGCTGCGCGAATTCGTCAAACCGCACCTGGCGCTCTACATCGGGGGGATGGGCGCCAAGGGCAAGAACTTCTATCACACCCTTGCCACCAAGTACGGCTACGGCCCGCAAGCGGACCGCATCCAAGAGCTCTACCTGGCGGGCGACAAGGACGGCGCGGCCAAGGTGGTGCCGGACGAACTGGTGCGAGACGTGAACTTGATCGGTACCCGCGAATTCGTCAAGGAACGCCTCGCGGCGTACCGCGAGGCGGGCGTAACCACGCTGAACGTTGCGCCCATGGCGGGCACGCCGCAGGAGCGGATCAAGCTGATCGAGACGCTGCGCGAGCTGCTCTAACCGCGGGGCCCACGCCTTTCCAGGGCCGTGATTTGCCCTAGCATGTGTTTTATCGCGCCGGCGGATCGAGGGAAGCAGCTGCAATGGACCTGGACCGAATCACCCATCCGCTGAGGCTGGCCCGCGGATCGCATCGGCCCGAGTCGGGCAAAGGCTGTGCGATGAACGTGATTTCGTATATCAACGGCGACGAGCAGATCACCGACTTCCCGGCGACCTCGGCCCGGCCGCTGGCCTCCTTCGTCCAGTTGTGCAACGACCTGCTCGCCGGGCCCGACGGGTATCTCGCGCCGGATGACAGCATGTTGGTCCTCGACTTGGCGTGGCTGACGGTTGGCACCGCCGACGTCGCCGGAACCGTCGTGCACCAATGGGTCGCGAAGCTGTTGGTCAGCCCGCCGTGGGGCGTCGTTCGTTACGCCGAGAACGCGGCGGCGGCGGGCGCGATCACCGACATCGCAGAACTGCATCGCCAGCTCGCTCCCGGCGAGTTGCCGCCGATCGCCGAATGGGACGGCGCCGCCCGCGCCGCGCGCGCGATCAGTACCACGCCGGTGACCGCCGAAAGGTATGCGGTCCGGACCGCCGCTCAATCGACGGCACTCGTCGAGACCGACGACTGGGACACGCTGGATGCCGTGACCGGCAACGCCCTGAAAGCGCATCGACTGGCAAACGCCGACGCTGGAGCCGCG
The DNA here is from genome assembly GCF_001672815.1 of Mycobacterium sp. E796. Classification (GTDB taxonomy): domain Bacteria; phylum Actinomycetota; class Actinomycetes; order Mycobacteriales; family Mycobacteriaceae; genus Mycobacterium. The sequence goes on from NZ_LZKK01000372.1 coordinate 21,215, forward strand.
CGAGTCGTGGAGATCACGCAACACGCCATTCGCTCGTGGCGGCGTCTCGCCGGCCTGAGCGTCGTCGGCGAGCGACCCAAAATCGTGGCGGCATAGGGGGGTCCGACCGCCGAATCAACCCTGGCGGTGAGCAGTCCGTCGCAGCCGAACCGCGCGACTCACCGCCGTTGCCAACGCCAGCACCGACATCACGGCCAAGATCGTCGTCGAGACCGCGGATCCGGCGGTGGTGAGTATCAGCGGCAGGCCGAAGCCGACGTAGGTCACCACGTAGAAGACTCCGACCAGCGCGCCGCGCAGCCGCTGCGGTGCGGCGGCTTCCAGATCGATCAAGCCCTCGCGTAGGCATAGGCCCGACGCACACCCCAGGATCAGGAACAGCGGCACGCCCAGCGCCACTGACATGGTCGGCGGGGCCAACGCGGTAGCCGCGTAGCCGAGCGCGGCCAGCACGGCGCCGGCGGTGCCGGCGTGTGGTCCCCAGCGCAGCACGCGGCCCAGGATTTGAATCAGTCCGCTGACGCCGTTGACTATCAGCGTGGCGGTTCCCGCGGCCATCGGGGCCGCGAGACCCGTGTGCACGTGGCTGGGGATGGCGATGAATCCCAAAGTCGCCGAGGCGAACACCCACGGCGCGAGCGGCATGGCCCAGCTCAGGGCCCATGCGGTTCCCCGCTGCGCCGCGGTCGAGGGCTCCCACGCGCCCGCGGCTGCCGTCGTGATCTGGTCCGAGCTGCGCACCGCGAGGATCGAGAAAATCATTGCCGCCACGACGAGGGCGGCGGCCAGAGCGAACGACACCCGAATGCCCAGCTGGCCGGCCCGCGCGATCACGCCTGCGGCGAACGGCCCGACGGCGAACCCGGCGAGCAGCACTGCGCCCGCGGTGGCCGCGCCGGCAGGACCCCTCAGATCGGACGCCCATGCGGTGCAGGAACTCATTAGCAGACCCACCCCGAGCCCGACGACCAACCGTCCCGCCAGCAAGACGTCGCGTTGTTGCGAGAACAGCATGGCCAACGTGCCCACCAGAGCGGTCGTCGAGCCTGCCAACGCCACTGACTGGCGCCCGAGCGCATCCGAGGCGCGCCCGCCGAAAAGCAGGCCGGGCAACAACCCGAGCGCGTAGATCCCGAATATGGCGTCGAGCCGGGCCGCGCCGAGGTGCTGACGGTCGCTGATCGACGGGATCAACGCGACGAAGTGGTTGGCGACCCATCCCGTCGACAGCAGCAGGGCCAGCACGCTCGCGAACACGGCTCGGTTCGCGCCTGACTCGAGGCCCGCGTCGCGCTCGTCCGCCGTCGCGAACGTCGACGCGTTCGACGGGCTCACTGCTTTGTCCTCCCCGGGCTTTGCAACTCACGAATAGACGTAGCGACTTACGTGGGTATTCCCGCGTCGGCGCAAGCAAACACAAGCTGCGTTGGCGCAAACCGCAGTGAGGTTTCAAATCAGCCGGTTTGGTGAACAGACAGCTCAAACCGGACCTAGGAGGGCAAATGATCAAGCAAACCGCAGCGGCCACGATTGCGCTGACCGCGCTGCTGTCCGGCGCGTGCTCGGCCTCCCAGATCGTCAACACCGGCGGCGACACGAAATGCAAGGACTTCACGGGACAGGACGAAAAGAAGCAGAGCGATGAGGTCAGCAAGATGCTCAAGGACAAGAACGGGTCCGATCCGACAAACGCGGAGATCACGGCGACCCGGCTGTCCGCGTTGACGTACTGCCAAACGTTGGGCAAGCCGGACACGAAGATCTCCGAGGCTCCGCACGGCTGACCGGAGCCGGGTTCGAATCACGACCGATCCAAACCTGGTGACCGCCGACGTCGATTCCTAGGATTCGCGGGTGACGTCGAGCAACCCCGCGCCGGCGCGTGTGTCCTTGCGCGGTGTCAACCGAACGTTCGGCAAGCACGCCGTGCTGGACGACGTCGACGTCGAGATCGAGCCGGGCGAGGTGGTCGCGTTGCTCGGATCGTCCGGAAGCGGCAAGTCGACGCTGTTACGGCTCATCGCCGGCCTGGACCGCCCGACGGACGGGCGGATCGAGATCGACGGCGTTCCGGTTCGCGGGATCGATCCGCGCTGCGCCATGGTCTTTCAGGAACCTCGACTGTTGCCATGGCGAAACCTGGCGGACAATGTGGCCTTCGGCCTGCCTCGCGGCACCACCCGGTCGAAAGGGCCAGCCGTGGTGCAACATTGGCTCGATGTGGTAGGGCTGCGTGAATTCGGCAACCACTATCCGCGGCAGGTGTCCGGCGGTATGGCCCAACGCGCAGGGCTCGCCCGCGCCCTCGCCCGGCGACCCAGCGTGCTGCTCCTCGACGAGCCGTTGGCGGCGCTCGACGCATTGACTCGGCTGCGGATGCAGGACCTGCTCGACACGGTGCAGCAGGAGGCGGGCACCACCACGCTCCTGGTGACACACGACGTCGACGAGGCAGTGATCCTGGCCGACCGCGTGCTGATCCTGCGTGCCGATGACCGCGCCGAAACCGGGGGCGTCGCAACTATTGCCGCGACGTTCGACATCACCATTCCCAAACCGCGCGATCGTGGCGACCCGCGCATTGTCGGGCTGCGCGATCGGTTGTTGGACGAACTCGGCGTGCGCCGGCACGGCGCTGCCGGCGATGAGGAGGCAAAAGCAGAATGAAAGCCCGTTATCTAGCGGCAATTTCGGTTTTCGCGGTGGCCGCCGCCGTGTCCGCCTGCGGTTCGAAAGCGGGTCCGACGGCTTCGAAGGACATCCGACTGGATTACGCCTATTACAACCCCCTGAGTTTGGTGGTGCGGGACCAGCGCCTGCTCGAGGGCCGGGGTTACAACGTCACCTGGGTTCTTTCGGCGGGCAGTAACAAGGCCAACGAGGGGCTCCGCTCACAAGCGCTGGACTTCGGGTCGACCGCAGGTTCGGCCGCATTGGTCGCGCGGGCCAACGGCACACCGATCAAGATCGTCGACGTGTACAGCAAGCCGGAATGGACGGCCCTGGTTGTCCCGAAGAACTCCCCGATCAACTCGGTGGCCGACTTGAAGGGCAAGAAGATCGCGGTTACCAAGGGGACCGATCCGTACTTCTTCCTGTTGCAATCGCTTGCGACGGCCGGGCTTTCGCCTGCCGACGTGGAGATCATCAATCTGCAGCATGCCGACGGTAAGACCGCCCTGGAGCGCGGCGACGTGGATGCCTGGTCAGGACTGGACCCGTTCATGGCCCAGACCGTCCAGCAGCAAGGCTCGCGGTTGTTGTACCGCAACCCGGATTTCAATTCCTACGGCGTGCTGAACGCCCGCGAGGACTTCATCACCGCGCATCCGGATCTCGTCCAATCCGTGGTCAATAGCTATGAGGAGGCCCGGAAATGGGCGAAGGCGCATCCCGACGAGTTGGCGGCGTTGCTGGCCTCGCAGGCGAAGGTGACACAGAGCGTGGCCCAGGAGGAGTTGCAGCGAACGGCATTGGACATCCAACCCGCGCCGGGCGATCCTCAGCGCGCGGTCCTGACCAACATCTTGCCGATCGCCGTGGCGGACTCGGACATCAAATCCGACGAAGCCGGGCGCGGCGCCTTGAACACGATCATCGACCCGCAGTACGCCCAGCACGCATCCTGAGGTTGCGCGCCGCGCCGGTGGCGGGGCTCGTCGTTCCGCTGCTGCTGCTGGCGACATGGCAACTCGTCACTGCTGCGGGGCTTTTCTCCGCGAGTCAGTTGCCGCCGCCCGGCGATGTGGGGGCCGCCCTCGGCGGGCTGCTCCGCCACGGTGAACTGTGGACCCACCTGCAAGCCAGCCTGTTGCGGGTGGTGCTCGGCTACCTGGCCGGCGCGGCGGCCGCGCTCGCGCTTGGTTCCCTGATCGGTCTGTCGGGTGCCGCGCGCAGCCTGCTGGCGCCGACGGTGGCGGCGCTTCGCACGGTGCCGTCGTTGGCGTGGGTGCCGTTGCTGCTCTTGTGGTTTGGGATCGATGAGACGCCGAAGGTGTTGCTGGTCGCCATCGGCGCGTTCTTCCCCGTCTACACGACGACGGCGTCGGCACTTGCGCACGTCGACCCTCAGCTCCTGGAGGTGGGCCGCGCCTATGGGCGACACGGTGCCGCGTTGTTGAGAACGGTGATGCTGCCGGCGGCGGCCCCGGAGTTGGTGAACGGCCTGCGATTGGGCCTGGCGAATGCGTGGCTGTTTCTGGTGGCGGCGGAGCTGATCGCCTCGTCGAAGGGTCTCGGTTTCCTGCTTATCGACAGCCAGAACACCGGACGCACGGATGTGATGCTGCTGGCGATCGTCCTGCTCGCCGCGTTGGGCAAACTCAGTGACGCCGCGCTGGGCGCGGTCGAGCGCCGGATGGTGAGGCGGCGCACTTAGCCCAACGGAACTGTCCCGGCCATGTGCCTATAGCGGTGGCACCGGCTCCGGTTCTGCGGTCGTGGCCTCGGTGTGCCGGCGGCCAACGTGCGCTTCGGCGCGCATCCGTTCCACCATGTGCGGATAGTGCAATTCGAACGCGGGCCGCTCCGAACGGATCCGGGGCAGCTCGGTGAAGTTGTGCCGCGGCGGCGGGCAGCTCGTTGCCCACTCCAGCGAGTTGCCGTGGCCCCACGGGTCGTCGACGAGCACCGGTTCGCCGTAGCGCCAGCTCTTGAACACGTTCCACACGAACGGCAGCACCGAGATACCGAGAATGAATGCCCCCGTTGTGGAAACAACGTTCAGTGTTTGGAACCCGTCGGTGGGTAAGTAGTCGGCGTAGCGGCGTGGCATCCCCTTATCGCCCAGCCAGTGCTGCACCAGGAACGTGGTGTGGAAGCCGATGAGGGTCAACCAGAAGTGCAGCTTGCCCAGCCGCTCGTCCAGCAGTCGGCCGGTCATCTTCGGAAACCAGAAGTAGATGCCCGCATAAGTGGCGAACACGATCGTGCCGAACAGCGTGTAGTGGAAGTGCGCGACCACAAAATAGGTATCGCTGATGTGGAAGTCCAGCGGCGGGCTGGCTAGCAGCACGCCGGTCAGACCGCCGAGCAGGAAGGTGACCATGAAGCCCAGCGTGAACAGCATCGGCGTCTCGAAGGTCAGCTGGCCTCTCCACATCGTGCCGATCCAGTTGAAGAACTTGATCCCGGTGGGCACCGCGATCAGATACGTCATGAACGAAAAGAACGGCAGCAGAACGGCTCCGGTGGCGTACATGTGGTGCGCCCATACCGCGACCGAGAGTGCGGCGATCGCCAGCGTCGCGTACACCAGCGTGGTGTAGCCGAAGATCGGTTTGCGCGAAAACACCGGGATGATCTCGGACACGATGCCGAAGAACGGCAGCGCGATGACGTATACCTCGGGATGGCCGAAGAACCAGAACAGGTGCTGAAACAGGACCACGCCGCCGTTGGCCGCGTCGTAGACGTGCGCGCCCAGGTGGCGGTCGGCGGCCAGACCGAACAGCGCGGCGGTCAACAGTGGAAAGACAATCAGCACAAGCACACTGGTGACCAGGATGTTCCAGGTGAATATCGGCATCCGGAACATCGTCATGCCCGGTGCGCGCATGCAGACCACGGTGGTGATCATGTTCACCGCGCCCAGGATGGTGCCCAGCCCGGCGACGATGATGCCCATGATCCACAGGTCGCCACCGGCCCCAGGTGAGTGGACCGCGTCGCTCAGCGGGGTGTAGAAGGTCCAGCCGAAGTCCGCGGCCCCGCCCGGGGTGATGAACCCGGACGCCACGATGAGCCCACCGAACAGGAACAGCCAGAATGACAAGGCATTCAGCCGCGGGAACGCCACGTCCGGGGCGCCGATCTGCAGCGGCAGCACCAGGTTGGCGAAGCCGAACACGATCGGTGTGGCGTAGAACAGCAGCATGATGCCGCCATGCATGGTGAACAACTGGTTGTACTGCTCATTCGACAAGAACTGCAGGCCCGGGGCGGCCAACTCGGTCCGCATCAGCAGCGCCAGCAAGCCGCCGATGAAGAAGAAGATGAAGCAGGCGACGCAGTACATGATGCCGATCATCTTGTGATCGGTAGTAGTGACGAGCTTGTAGATCAAGGTGCCCTTCAGGCCCTGCCGGGGCGGAAATGGCCGGCGAGCTTCGAGTGCGGCGACGGACGGCGCCTCAGCGGTCACGATCTACCTCCAAGGAACGTGGCAAACTGGCCGAGCAATCGGCAGGCCGCCCAAGTATTCCGGGCCACGGCCGCCCGGACCTAGGGTCAAACGTCCCAAAAATGAGGTGACCGCGACGAGGGCGGCTTGCTGGAAAGGACAGCCTCACCACACCTGAAGTGGGCGTGACGACTGAATGCGGACACGGCTTCTACGACATGCCGCCGTTCCTCAGGGTCAGCTCGCTCGGCGGCTCGTCGTTCAGCACGGCGCGGGCCAGCAATTCGCCGAGCAGCGGCCCGAACTTCATCAGGTTGCTGCCGACGAACGCGACGACGCGACCCCTCCGGGCCACCGTCCAGCCGTCGCCACCCGAGTCCAGCCACGGGGCGCGAACCGTGACGCAGTCCACCCGGTCCACCGGCGACAGCGATGGAAACAGTGCGTGCACGGTCGCGGGGTCGGGCACCTCCTGCCCGAACGCCCAGCGCCCCGTGCTGCCCAGCGGTAACCCATATCCCTCGGGCGCGGAAAGGCATGCGGCGCCGGCCGCTTCGGCGCCCTCGTAGGTGAAGCGGGTGTGCGGGGCGAATTCGATGCCCAGCGGACCGAACAGGTCCGGCGTCCCGACACCCGCGCAGATGAGCACGCGGTCCGCGTGCACGACCGTGCCGTCCGAGAACGTCGTCGTGCCGTCGTCTTCGACCGATACGACCTTGCCGCGCTCGATGGCGGCGCGTTGCGCGAGGGCGTCGCGCGCGCGGCGGATGCGAAGGCTCCCGCCCTGCGGATCGAACACTGCGGATTCCCACGGCGCGGCCAGGAATGGGATTCGCGCGGTGATTTCTGAGCGGTCAAGCCGAAAGTAAGCGGCGCCGGCATCGTCCATTGCGGCCGCAATGTCCCGGCCGGCGTCGGCGGCGATGAAACCCTCCGTGCCCAGCAGGCGTCCGGCGCCGAACTCGGTCTCCCAGCGCCGCCAGCCGTCGCGGGCCCGCATGGCGAGCCTGCACAACACGGCGCGCCGATGCGCGATGCGGAAGATTCGCGCCAGTCCCGCTGATTGTTCAGCGAAGGGTGCACCGCATTCGAACACGACCGCGTGTTCCCCGCGCCGGGACAGCTCATAGGCGGCCGCCAGCCCACAGATGCCCGCGCCGACGATGACGATCATCGTTAGAAGTAAAACCCTGCGTGCGGGGCGTCGGGGACCGCGAACAGCCGATCGGCGATGGCGAGCGCTTGCGGGTCATCGGCGCGGGCCAGCCCGGCGATGGCCAGGCCGCGCCACGTCGCGCCCCCGAGCAGCGCGGCGCCGAGCGCTTCGACTCCGGTGTGCAACTGGGCCGGTCGGTCCGTCGGCTCCGCGCCGGCGGCGGTGACGGTGAAGCTGGCCGAATTCTCCGGCAACAGGGGGTCGTCGACCGCGATGGTGACCTCCCCTTCGCCGACATATCCGCGCGCCGCCAACGCCTTTCGCGCGTCGACGACACGCAGCCACGTCTCGTCGTGCACCGCGGTAACCCGCGCGGCTCGCCGATCTACGAGCAGCCAGGGCAACGGAGCATCGGCGGGCAGCATCCAGAACACCACGCGATCGATGAGATCGAGCCCGAGCAGGAAACGCAGCAACCCGACGTAGGCCTGCATCGTGGGCGCGAAGAAGTCCTCGACCGCGATGGTCCGCTGGTCGCTGACGAACCAGGCATCGGTGTCGACGGGGCGGTAGCGAGCGAATCCGGACTCCGATCCCGGTTCGCCGTGCACCGCGACATACGAAGCGCCCGGCGAGGATTCGGCGCGCACCCGCAGGCTGCGCCACCACACCGCCGGGCGGTCGATGGTTCCCGGGCGGGACGGACGATTCTCGGCGTAGATCCGGGGCAGGAGGTCCCAGGATTCGCCCACCTCCACCAGCCGCACCGGACCGCCGGCCGCCACCCCTGGGCGCAGGGCGGCCCGCGCGGTCTGAACCTCGACCGTCTGCGACGAACTCGCCACGCTGTAGCCGTACCGCTCGTAGATGGTCGCCTCCGAGGCGCGCAGCGTGGCGACCGCTTCGCCCCGCGCGGCGATGTCCCGAAGCTGATGATCTATCAGGTCGGTGGCGATGCCTTTTCGGGTGAACGACGGCAGCACCCCGATGTGGGTCACGGCGGCATGGCCGACGATCGCGCCGCCGGGAAGCGTCAGTCCGCTCGTCACCGCGTCGGCGGTGCCGACGAGTTGCCCTGAAACGAAAGCGCCGATCGTGCGGCCGGGTTCCACCAGCCCGGTGATCTGGCCGGGCGCCAGGTTCGTCAGCGGCGGGAACCCGACCATGGCGGCGCGAAACACGTTGGCCGCAGCGATGAGGTCGTCCTCGCCCTCGAGGACGCGAATGTCGGTGCTCATGCCGCCATCATGTCTCGTGCCGTCGGCGGCAGTGCCCGCACCTCCCTCGGGCACCCGCTGAGTGGGGCCACAACCCAGCTTGCCCTCCGCTCGGCAGGAACATAGCGTCGACGGCAGATGACTCCTCGATTCTTCTGGTTCTTGCCCACCACCGGTGACAGCCGTTCGATTGTCGGCGGATCACACGCATCGTCGAACCGCGCCATTCCGAACGGATATCGCCCGCCGAGCCGCGGCTATCTGGCGGAAGTGGCTCGCGCCGCGGACCGGCTGGGTTTTGAGGGCGTGCTGACACCGACCGGGACTTGGTGCGAAGACGCGTGGCTGACCTCGGCAGCCTTGCTGGCGGAGACCGAGAAGCTCAAGTTTTTGGTCGCATTCCGCCCTGGGCTGGTGCCTCCCACCCTGGCCGCGCAGCAGACCGCGACGCTGCAACGATTTTCCGGTGGACGGGTGCTGCTCAACGTCGTCAGCGGCGGCGACGATGCCGAACAACGCCGTTTCGGCGACTGGCTCGGCCACGACGAGCGCTACGCACGCACCGCCGAATTCCTACAGATCGTCACCTCGGTGTGGACGCAGGAGTCGGTAGATTTCACCGGCAAGGGATTCGGCGGCGCCGACACCCTGGCGTCGGCGACTCTGTAGTACT
>NZ_LZKK01000373.1 GCF_001672815.1 Mycobacterium sp. E796
CAACATCTTCGGGCACAACACGCCCGCAATCATGGCTACCGAGGCGCTGTATGCCGAGATGTGGGTCCAGGACGCGATCGCGATGTACACCTACTCGGCCGCGTCGGCAGCCAGCGGGGTCCTGCAGCCGTTGACGCCGGCGGCCGCGACCGCCAGCCCTGCCGCGGCCGCCACCCAAGGCAGCGCGGTTTCGGCGGCTTTCGCGAACGCGGCGGCCACGCCCGCAGCGTCAGGCCTGGGCGGGATCATCTCCAACTTCCAGTCGTTGTTGAACGGCGGATACATCGGCCAAGGGGTTCAAGCCATCATCGATGCGCTCGGCTTGACGCCGATCGAGAACGCCCTTGACGGCCTGGCTGGAACCCCGGCGTTCTTCAACGCCTTCAACGGCGCCGTCAACACATCGGCGTGGTTCGTGATGAACGCCATCCCGACCGCGGTGTCGCTGGGCCACACCCTTGCCGCCGCGGCCCCGGCGGCGACGGCGAGCGACGTCGTGCCGCTGGCCGGTGGTGCGGCAATCGGCGAAGGGACGCTGGTCAACAGCGTCGGCGGTGGAGCGGCGGCCGGCATGGCCGAAGCCTCCACGGTCGGGGGTCTGTCGGTCCCGGCCAGCTGGTCGTCGGCCGCCCCGGCGACGCTGGCATCGTCGACCGCTCCGCTCGAGGGTTCGGGCTGGACCGCTGCCGCCGACGAGCCGGTCGCGGCGATGCCCGGCATGCCCGGAATGGCCGGGGCCGCCAAGGCCGGTGCCTACGGCAGCGGTCCGCGGTACGGCTTCAAGCCGATCGTCATGCCCAAGCAGGTTGTCGTCTGACGCGGGAAATAGCGGCGGAAAACAGCGAGTTTCCCGCCATCGGCTTTCATGCCGCGTAGCAGCCAGTTACGACGGCCGACCAGTATCACAAGGCAAGAAATTCATCCAGAAGGAGAAAAGGCAAC
>NZ_LZKK01000374.1 GCF_001672815.1 Mycobacterium sp. E796
GACGAAATCTTCGCCCGCTCCGGCGGAAACGCGGCCCGGATGGACAAGCCCCTGCAACGGTATTGGCGGGACGTGCATGTCGGGCAGGCCCACGCCATCCACGTCCCCGGCACGGTCTACCACGCCTCGGCGCTGAGCTCCCTCGGCGTCGACCCGCAAGGTCCACTCCGAGCGATGATTTAGACAGGGCGGCTTTTGTGAGCGATCTGAAAAGCCTGGGTTACATCACGATCTCGACCAACGACGTCGACGGTTGGCGCCGCTTTGCCTTCGGTGTGCTGGGTTTCGCCGAGGGCAAGGGCCCTGACCCGTCGGCGCTATATCTGCGGATGGACGAGCGGGCGGCCCGGCTGATTGTGGTGCCCGGTGAGACCGACCGCGTGCTCACCGTCGGTTGGGAGGTGCGCGACCACCCGGCATTGCTGCGGGTGCAGGCCGCTCTGGATAGCGCTGGCGTGCCGTATAAACAGCTGTCGACCGAGGAGGCCGAGGCCCGCCGCGTCGAAGAGGTGATCAGCTTCGAGGACCCCGCTGGCACCACGCTCGAGGTGTTCCACGGTGCGGTCCTTGATCACAGCCCGGTCATCACTCCGTTCGGCGCCAGGTTCGTCACTGGTGATCAGGGTCTGGGCCACGTAGTGGTACCCGCGATCGATGCCAATGGGCTCTTCGACTTCTACACCGAGGTCCTCGGTTTTCGGTCCCGGGGTGCGTTCCGGGTGCCGTTGCCCAAAGAGTTTGGCCCGGTGCGGGTGCGTTTCCTGGGTATCAATGAGCGCCACCACAGCCTGGCGATCTGCCCGGCGGCCCATCAGCGCGACCCGCGCCTGGTGCACATCATGGTGGAGGTCGACACCCTCGACGCTGTCGGGCAGGCGCTGGACCGGGTCAACGCCGAGGGCTTGCAGTTGTCGTCCACGCTGGGCCGGCATACCAACGACAAGATGGTCTCGTTCTACGTCCGCGCACCCGGCGATTGGGACATCGAATTCGGCACCGACGGGATGCGGGTCGACGAAACCTATTACACCGCGGAGGAAATCACCGCCGACAGCTATTGGGGCCACCAGTGGCTCGGCGCAATGCCCGCGGCCATGCAGCCCTGACAACTCCTGTGTCGCCGCCGTCGGGCGGGCCAATGCTGAACCCCGTTGAGGGGTGCTGACCTGCGCTGTTCTCCACCTGGCTGGTCCAGATTCGAGCTGTGGTCGGTGGCACAGCCGACGCCGTGTGTGACAGCACCCACACCAATGTGGTAGAAATCCTTCTAGCTGAGATATTACGACTAGTCATACTGAAGTTTGGAGGACGATGATGTCGGGAACCGGGTGCGACGCTGCCCCTGTCGATCCATCCACGCCGAGCGCAGTCATCGACCGCATCTCGCTGCTGTTGGACTCCTTTGAAGGATCGGGACGGTTGACGCTGGCCCAGATCGTGCGCCGCACCGGCCTACCACGATCCTCGGCACACCGGATGCTTGAGCGTCTGGTGCAGCTGCGCTGGCTGCGCCGCAGCGGCCGCGACTACGAGCTCGGCATGCGCCTGGTGGAGCTGGGGTCACTGGCCGTGCATCAAGACCGCCTGGTCCGCGCGGCCACCCCGTTGATGGGCGAATTGCACCGCGCGACGGGGCTGGTCGCACACCTTGCGGTGCTGGATGGGCCCGATGTCGTCTACCTTGAGAAGGTCGGCGATCGGGTGATCGCCCTGCTGCCCACCCGGGTTGGGAGCCGTCAACCGGCGCACTGTACGGCAGTCGGCAAAGCCATCTTGGCCTTCGCCGACCACGACGCTGCGGTGGACCTACAGGCCCGCAAGACCAAGTACTCGATCTCGAGCAGCTCCCAGCTGGCCGCCGAATTGGCCAAGGTACGAGCTCACGGTGTGGCTTTCGAGCGCGAGGAATCACTGCTCGGGTTCGGTTGTGTGGCCGCACCCATCGGCAATCCCGGTGAAGCGGTCGCGGCGGTGTCGGTGTGCGGGCCGATGAATCGGATGACGTTCGATCACCGGCTGGTCGCCCCGGTCCGAGTGACGGCGATGGGCATCTGGCGCAACGTCGATGACGGCGCGCAGCGCGTCGCACCCACCTTGCAGCCCCTGCGACCCCTGTTGGTTCCGCGCCCGGGCACCGAGCCGCAGCCGGCCCTGCAGTACGCGTGAGCCTTGATCCACAGATCGGCGCCCTGATCGAGACGCTGGACGCGAACTTCCCGCCGGTCCACACCATGACCGGAGCGCAGGCCAGGGCGACGATCCGGTCACGATTCGTGCCGGCCGCCGAGCCCGAACATGTCGCCCAGGTGCGCGACGAGGACATCCCCGGCCCGCGCGGCGACATAGCCGTGCGGATCTATTGCCCGGACGCTGGAGGACACACCAAACCGTTGCCGCTCTTGGTGTACGCCCACGGCGGCGGTTTTGTGTTCTGCGACCTGGACAGCCACGACGGGTTGTGTCGCGATCTGGCCAACCGGTTGCCCGCAGTCGTGGTTTCGGTGGCTTACCGGTTGGCGCCCGAGCATCGCTGGCCTGCCGCCGCCGAGGACTTGTACGCCGCCACCCAGTGGGCGGCGTACAACGCCGTGACATTGGGCGCTGACCCAGGGTGCATTGTCGTGGGCGGCGACAGCGCCGGCGGCAACCTTGCCGCCGTCACCGCGCTGATGGCCCGCGACCGCGGCGATCCGGCGCTGGCGGCCCAGTTGCTGCTGTATCCGGTGATCGCCGCCGACTTCGACACAGACTCTTACCGATTGTTCGGCCGGGGCTACTACAACCCCACGCCAGCACTGCAGTGGTATTGGGATCAGTACGTGCCTTCGGTGAGCGACCGCGCGCACCCATACGCCACACCGCTCAACGCCGACCTGAGGGCACTGCCTCCCGCGGTGGTGGTGATCGCCGGACACGATCCGCTGCGCGACGAAGGATTGGCGTTTGGCGCGGCGTTAGACGCCGCCGGTGTGACCACGGTGCAGCTGCGCTATGCCGGCGGAATCCACGGCTTCATGACGATGCCTGCGTTTGATATCGCACACCGCGCCCGCAAAGAAGCCGCCGCCGCGTTAACCGAAATCCTGCAGCGATAATGCCGTCGCGGGCACAGATTGTGCCGCACCGTAACGCTGCGCGGGGTCGAGCACGCAATGTGTGCGGCCAAACACCGTGACCATGCATTTATTGTTGTGGGTGCAGCGGCTGCGCACCGTGGGGTCGGCGATCATCGCGGCGACGAGGTCCGGCTCGCGCAGCAGTGCCCGGCCCATGGCCACGAAATCGAATCCCTCCCGCAGGCCCGTCTCGACGTGGTCGCGGTTGGTGATCCCGCCGAGCAAGATCAGCTTGGTGTTGCGCATGACGGGGACGAATTGACGGGCGTTTTGCAGCATGTACAGATCCTCATACGGATAGCTGCCCATCCCCCACTTACCGAAGACCCGCACCGCGGCCCGCATCGACGGCGGCATCACGGCGGCGAACTCTTTGACCGGGACATCGCCGCGGAACAGGTACATCGGTTTGAACACCGAGGAACCCTGGGTGAGTTCCAGGGCATCCAGGGCAGCGTCAGCGTCAAGTAGCTGGGCGGTCCGCAAGGCCTCATCGATCCAGATGCTGCCCGGCAGACCGTCGTCCATGTCGAGTTTGGCGATGACCGCGATCTGCCGGCCCACCACGCCGCGCACGTGAGAGGCGATCTCACGCACCAATCGCGAACGGTTGTCGATGCTGCCGCCGTAGACGTCGCGCCGGCGATTAATCAGCGGGCTCAGAAACGAGCTCGGCAAGTACAAATGGCCGAAATGGAGTTCTACGGCGTCGAATCCAGCGTCGACGGCCAACTGCGCGGCGTGACCGAACTGAATGATCACCGCGCGGATCTCCTCGCGGGTGATCTGACGGCAGTACGACATCGACGCGGGATTGATGAAGCGACTCGGAGCGACGGGTGTCAGCCCCGTGAGCTTCTTCTGGGCCACTACTCCGGCGTGACCGAGCTGGGCCGAGATCGCGGCGCCTTCGCGATGAACTGCGTCAGTCAATTTGCGTAGTCCCGGCAGCGCCGCCGGGCTCATGACGATCTGGCCGGGGGCGCTGGCCCCCTCCGGTGACACACAGCAGTAGGCGACGGTGGTCATACCGACACCACCCTGGGCGAAGCTGCGGTGAAACTCGATCAGATCTTCGGTGACCAGCCCGTCTGGTGAGCGCCCTTCCGAGGTGGCAGCTTTAATCACCCTGTTACGCAACGTCGCTGGCCCCAGTACTGCAGGGGAAAACGGATCGGGCCGGGTCGCACTCATCAGCTAACCTTGGCCTCGGTCGTGTTCAGGGTCAAGGCGGTCTCCCGATAGTCGGGAAGACCACGGCTGGCACCGGCCGTCTGCCTTACAGTCGGTGCATGGCTGGCGGCGAAGTGTTTGTGAATTGACTGGGTGGTGACCCGACCCGGCCGCGCCATCACTCCGCGTGTCCGAGTCGGACGTCCCGGTGGACGGGAAGGCGCGTGCAGTTCGGATCTTTTCATCACCTAGCTTCAAAGCGTGCGCTTCTGGTGTCGATTCGAGCAGGCTTGCGCCGCGCCAGCGCAGGTCGTTTACGACCTGCTTATTGATGTCGAGCGGTGGCCGGATTGGTTGGCAGGTGTGCGGAACGCCGTCTGGGAGTACCCGGGAGATCCGGACACGCGAGAAGGGGCCATACGCCAAGTCAGGGTGAGCGGCCTGGCCATGCGCGAGAAGATTCTCGTCGGCCACCGGCCGCACCACCACGCCTATGCCATCTTGTCTGGCATCCCCGTCGCCGGCCACCGCGCGGACGTCCATATACACGACGCGCCGGGCGGATCCCTTATCGTGTGGCAATCGACGTTTCGCGCGCGAATCCCGTTCACAGGGCCCATGATTTGGATGATGCTGCGCGCGAGCATGCCACGGATGGCCGGTGCGCTAGCCCGAGGTGCAGAACGCCAGCCGACCTGAAGCGGCCTCACAGATCATCCCGACATCTGGTGCTGTGCCGATGCGTTCCCACATGACCGAGCGCCGAGGGCCCCGGGTTGCGCGACGTTAGAGCCCAGCGGGCAAAATATTGGGATTAGCAGTGGGGGGTGGTTGCAGCGGCGGGAGCAAACGGCCGCCGTCCAGGCTTCGCACCGGTAGCTGCTGCGACCACGGATAGTGCAGGCTGAACGCGATCAGTCCAGTGCGCTCAGCGGCCGGCAAGTGACACATCGCCAGCACCGTTTCGGCCAAATACTCCACCGGCTCGGTCGGGAAAGAGTCCGGAATCAGTTGTGCGGCACCGGGTGTGCGGATCGCCGTCGACGGGCCCACACAGTTGACCGCGATGTTGGCATCCATCAGTTCAGCGGCCACACCCTGGGTGAAACGGTGCAGCGCGGCCTTCATCGAACCGTAGATGACATCGCCGGAGGTTTTGTTGTATTCCCGGTAGGGACGGGCCGGGGCCAGCCCAGTCACTGAACCGATGTTGACGATCCAGCCCGCGCCCTGTTCGTGCATGTGCGGTATCGCGGCCTTGGTGAGAACGAAAGGTGTTCGCAGATAATGGTCCACGGTCCGGTCAAATGTGTCCAGGCTCATCTCCTCGATCACCGAATAGTCGGCGAACCCGGCGTTGTTGACCAGGATGTCGATGCGGCCGGCGCGCTCGAGCACCTCCTCGACCAAACCCGCGCGCTGCGCGGGGTCTGCCAGGTCGGCGGCGACGGCGACTGCTTTGCCGCCCGCAGCTTTGATCAGTTCGACGGTTTCACCGATGGTGCCTGGCAGCGTCCGGGCCGTACCGGCGCGCGTCGACGAAGATGGGTTGTGGGATCGGGCCGTTACGACCACCGTGGCGCCTTCGGCCGCCAAGCGCTGGGCGATCGCGCGCCCGATACCGCGGCTGCTGCCGGTGACCAACGCCGTTTTGCCGCAGAGCATTTGGCTCACCGCAAATCAAAGTCCTCTTCGACGGGAGCACGGTGGCTATGCCACACATCCACGAGCCGGTAAGGGAATGCGGTCACGATCCGTCCCCCGCCCGACCGGTAATAGGTATGTGCCGTCGGGGTATGGCACCACACGGTGCCAGCCATCGTCGCATCGATGGCAGCGACATAATCGTCGTAGGCCTGCGGTGTCACTTCGATGGTGGATGCTTCGCGCAGCGCCATCAACTGCAGGCATTCCATCACGTAGTGCACCATCACCTCGACACCGAAGTTGTGTCCGGCACCGTGCCCTGGACTGTAGTTAGGGGCCGAGGAGATGAACAGGTTCGGAAATCCCGGCACGGTCCCACCCCGGTAGGCGCGCGGACGATCACCCCACTCCTCCGTCAGTCTCTTGCCGCCGCGGCCGCGAATATCCACGGTGGACAGGAAATCCAGATAGTAGCCCGTTGCATAGATGATCACATCGAGGTCAATCTGGCGGCCATCGGCGGTCACGATGCCCGCCTCGTTGACCCGCGCGGGTTCGCTGGCCTCGACGTCGACATGCTCGCGCGCCAGGGCCGCGTAGTAGCCGCCCGGATCGCGGATGATGCGCTTGCCGTAGGGCGCGAAGTCCGGAGTGACTTTGCGGGCCAGCTCGCTGCCCGCACCGAAGACCTGGTCAATGTAATTTCGACAGAGCTGAAGCAACGCGTCATTGGCTGGCGAGATCGACAGGTGCTCGGCAGCCCAGTCAGGGTCATACAAGATGACCGGGTAGTTGTTGTCCCCTGTCCCCCAAAACGACTTGAGCCGGTGCCAGTTCGCATAGTAGGGCAGGCGGGTACCCAGCCACCGCTGATAGTCCGGGACGTCATCGGTGGCTCGCCGCCGCGGTGCCACCCAATGCGGTTGACGTTGAAAGACGGTCAGGTGCGCCACGTCGTTGACGCATGCATCGACGATTTGCACCGCGGTGCATCCTGCGCCGATGACGGCGACCCGCTTGCCGGTGAGATCCAGCTGCGGGTCCCACAGCGCGGAATGGACCGAGATGCCCGAAAATGTTTCGCGGCCGGGCAAATCCGGCCAGCGCGGCCGGTTAAGGTAGCCGGCGGCCGGGATCACGACGTTGGCGTAACTGACGTCGCGGGTGCCGTCGGGGCCCACCGCGTGGATCTGCCACTGGTTGCGTCGCTCCTGCCAGTGCAATGCTTCAACCTCGGTGCCGAACCGGGTGTGTTGGCGCAGACTGCTTTTATCGGCGACCGAGACCAGATAGGACTGGTACTCCGGGCCCATCGGGTAGTAACTCGACCAATCACCGTTGACCTCGCGCGACAACGAGTAGTACGCCGAAGGGGTGTCCACCCCGATACCGGGATAGGTGGTGGTGTACCAGGTGCCGCCAACTTCGTCGTTTCGCTCGAAAACGAGGTAGTCGATGCCGGCGTCCGCGCAGGCGAGCGCAGCCGTCATCCCGGCGATACCTGCGCCGATGATTGCGACGCGAAAGCCGTCGGGAAGTTTGGCCGAGCGCGGCAACACCGGCTGTGCGGGCTGAAACCCGCCTTGCTCCAACAACAGCGGCAAATACTCGGCGTCGACGGGACCCCCGAGTGCCACCGGAGCGATCCGCGCGAACAAATCCGGGTCATCGGCGGGCACACCCTGGTGGGGATCGGGTGAGAAGACCGCGGCCAGCACCGCCTCCACCAGTTCGGCGGTGGTCTGGGGATCGGTGACTCCGGCCTGCTCCGGGGGGTCAGGCACGTAGGTGATTTCGGGTGCGAACCGCTCGACGACCTGCGGGTTACCGGTCAGCTGTGCCAGTACGGCAACCAGGACCCCGGCGTCGGCTTTGCTCAGGTTGGCCCGCAGTTCGTCCGGATCCACCTCTGCCCGCAGAATGTTGCCAGTCGTGACGGGGGCACCTGTTCTCATGGCAGCGAGTATCGAACGCCCGGATCGCCAGGTGCGCGGTCTTGTCTACTGAGCGGGACACTGCCGCCACACGTTGGCCCCACCGCGCCTAGCGTGTCGGGAGATCTACTGGCTAGGCGGGGTCAGCGGTTGCACGAGTTGCTCGCACGGCCGCGCCCTCGACCGGCAGGAATGGCATTGTGACAGGTGATCGAACCGAATTGGACGAAACCATCGCGCGGGCGCGCAGCCATACTCTTGGCGATATTCCGCGCCGGTCGGCACACAAGCATCCCGACAAGATCGCCATCATCGATGGTGAGGTCACCCTCACCTTCGCGGTGTTCGAGGACTTGGTCGACCGGGCGGCCGCGGCATTGCAGCACAACGGATTCCAACCCGGCGACCGTATCGCACTGCTTGCCCACAACTGCTGGCAGTACGCGGTACTGGCATTCGCCACGGCACGGGCCGCTGTGGTGCTGGTTCCAATCAACTTCATGCTCACCGCCGAAGAGATCGCCTACATTCTGGGCCACAGCAAGGTCCGCGGGATCATCGTCGAAGCCGGGCTGATTGCCACAGCAGAACAGGCGATGCAGCTCGGCGGTGCGGTTACGACCAGGGCGGCGATCATGCCGGCCGGCCGGCCGGCCCCGCCGGGCTGGGACGACTTGGCGAATTGGCTGACAACAACGAAGACCGCACTACTACCCCGCATTGACGACGACCAGCTGGTGCGGCTGATGTATACCAGCGGCACCGAGTCACGCCCCAAGGGGGCAATGCATAGCAGCCGCAGCTTGATCGGGCAATACGTGAGCACCATCGTGGCCGGTTCGATGTCCGCCGACGACGTCGAAATCCATTCGCTGCCGCTTTATCATTGCGCACAGCTAGACAATTTCCTGGCCACCGACATCTATCTCGGCGCGACCAGCATCATTTTGCCCCGCCCTGAGCCTGAGTGGGTGCTGCGCACCATCGAGAAGTACGGTGTCACAAACTACTTCGCGCCGCCGACGGTGTGGATCTCGTTGCTTCGCTCACCGGTGTTTGACCTCGTCGACCTGTCCAGCCTGCGTAAGGGCTACTACGGCGCCTCGGCGATGCCCACCGAGATCCTTGCCGAGCTCCGTGAGCGCCTCCCCAATCTGCGGTTATGGAACTTCTACGGGCAGACCGAGATGGCGCCGCTGGCCTCGGCGCTGGGACCTGACGAACAAGACGCGCATCCGGGCTCGGCAGGGCGCCCGGTGCTCAACGTGCAGACCACGATCCTCGATGACAACGACAGCCCGCTGCCCCCTGGCGTGGTGGGCGAAATCGCCCACCGTAGCCCGCATTTGATGCTTGGCTACCTTGACGACCCGGTACGCACTGCTGAGGCATTTCGCGGGGGTTGGTTTCACTCAGGCGATTTGGGTTTCTATGACGAACACGGCTTGTTGCATGTCGTGGACCGCAAGAAAGACATGATCAAAACTGGCGGGGAAAACGTCGCAAGCCGCGAGGTGGAAGAAGTTCTGTACCGGCATAGCGGTGTGCGCGAAGTTGCGGTGTTCGGCCTGCCACATCCGCTGTGGGTCGAAGCCGTGGTGACAGCAGTGGTGCCGCGCGAGGGCATCGTGTTGACCGAGGACGAGATCATCGCGCACTGTCGCGCGCATCTGGCCGGGTTCAAAACACCCAAGCAGGTCTTCTTCGTCGATGAGCTGCCCAAAAACCCCAGCGGCAAGCTACTTAAGCGCGAGCTGCGCGCACGCTTTAGCGACCCTCGGCCGGTCTCGACCTGAGCACCGCCGATTGGGTCGCGCTAGACCGGCGGCCCACCGGTGCTCACGCGCAGCCGCGCGATGAGCTGGCCGATCCCGCGCTCGTGCAGGTCGACAAGCATCGCAGGGCTTACCTCGCCATCCTTGCCGTCGGCCCATTGCGTTAGGCGTGGCGGCTGATGTGGACCACCGGGCGCGCGGGCATGCGCCCACCCATCTCGGCGGCATCCGAACGCCACACTCGGTAGCGGATCCTGCAGTGACAGTGATTCTGTACCGAAGCGACCGCGCACGGGCAGATGGCTTCCACTGACCGGCCGCGGGTATAAGGCTGCCGTCGGCAACCCAAATGCATCATGAGGAAACACTGCTCGATCGCGGGCGCCGCCCACCCCCGCAGACGGCGACAACGCACGAAAGCACGCTGAACGGGCGCCAGCCCATCTCGCCCGAACGCCCGCTTCTACGCGCGTTGCCGCCGTGTGGGAAAGGGCCGTGTTGGCTCGCATGAATGCCGGGGCTGATTCCTCGGGCAGCTGTAATTGTCAGTGACTGCGGCGTTTTGGCGGCCGGTGTGTGTCGATCAAGAGACCGGGATGATGGGGATCTTCTTCATTGCACTGGCCCGTGGGTCTGGCGCAGCCGCGGCAGCCCGATGATTTTCCTCGCCGCGGGTGTAGGTCCAGACGCAGAACGGCTCACCTTGTGCGAACTTGAAGTCCTTCGGCGGCAAGTTGATATCGAGCTTGCAGCCGGGAAAGAACGGCGCAGAAATCCGTTGTTCGAAGGTGCAGTTCATCCATGCTCGCGCCGGCGGATAGAGGCCCTCGTCGGTGTATTTTTGGAGGACTTCACATCGACGCATGTTCAGCACCACATGATCGGGGTTGTAGACGATGTACTCACCGCCGTATCCCAGGGTGCCGTCGATGCTCAAACACGCCAATTTGAGGAAGTCAACAACGTGGACGGGCTCGATCTTGAGCACCTTCGCCAGCTTCGGGTACTCGTAATCGATGATCAATTGATACATGTCCGGCAGGGCCAACCACACATCCTCTTCCGGGATGATCTTGGTCCACTGGTCGATGAAGTAGTTGTGCCCCTTAAGGTACTGATCCCAGTAGGTTTTGATCAGCCGCAGCAACGCCGGCTTAGTCAGATCCTCGGTTTGGACATCGAACGGGATCGCTTGGTACTGCGCGTTTTTCCAGTCCCATCCAGGAGGCGCGATGAACCGGCCCATTGGCATGACCTGGCGCATCACCGCGCGACTCAGCTCCGCGGCAACATCCATGGCGGCGTTGATGCCAACTTTGTGCGCGTAGGTGGTCACATGCGCGTAGGGGACGAAATTGAGAGTGTCCTCGAATACGCGGGCCAGCCCCAGTAGAAAGTCCCGCGAGAAATCTTGGATATTGCCGACCTTACCCATGAAATCGTGCGTGTAGTCGTCGTAGTTGAGTTCAGCTTGATCAGTGGTCATTTGCGCCTCCTCTGGCAGTCGAGCCGACCGTGACACGGACCTTCGATGTCAGACTCTGCACCAGTAGGCAGAAACTGACATGCCAAAGCTAGGGGCAACAGGCTGGGCCCGCGTTGCACGTGTCCGCTGGGTGGGACAGAAGTCGCGTAGGTGCGAAGCGCTCGGGGTTGGCGGTTGCTTCCAGCTACGATGCGCGAGCACGAGTCAATCGCACGTAAAGGACCCAGGGAGCGAGACGTGACTGCGCCGAGGAGGCCGACGTTGAGCCAGCGGCGTGCCGAGCAGTTTCGCTTGGACATTGCGCTGGCTGCGCGAGACATCTTTCTTGCCGAGGGATCGATGTCGGCAACTGTCGAGCGCATCTGCGAGGCGGCCGGTATTGCGCCCCGTACCTTTCACCGCCATTTTCCGGTCAAAGAAGACGTCGTCATGCCGCTATTTCGGGAATTCGGCAGGCTCAGCATCGAAGTCCTGCGGCAGGCAGCACCGACAAGCGATGCCGTCGACACCCTAGTTGAGGCATTTAGCAGCGAGGTTCCCAAGCGCGGACAGGTTGAGATAGACCGTCGGCTGTTAGCCCTGATGATCAAAGACCCGCAGTATCGGCTGCGGTGGCTTGATTGGGGACAAGATCTTGCCGCGCCCGTCTCAGAGTTTCTCGCAACCCGCTTCGACCTCGGCGCAGATCCCTTCCGCCGCGAGCTTCCCGCTCAACTCGTCATACAAACGTGTCGGCAGGCCTACGTTCATTGGGTCGACGGCGGCGACTTTGGTTACTTGAAATCTGCGCTGCGAGTCGGCTTCGAGATGGTCGTTGCGTCGTTATCTGCCCTGCCCGCCGATCCAGTTACTCCGCGCGCCAGTCACCGACCAATCCGGTGACCGCTGGGCGGGAGACCCGCGTCCAGCATCCCGCGTCGCGACTTAGATTCGACGGCGAGCAAGCCACTGCTTGACCCATCGCTCGTCGCCGTGCATGCGCCTAACCACCGATACCGTGCGCGCCTCACGTCAGCGCAGTGACTGCGGTCGCATCAAACTGCTAGTGAGAGGAACGTCGGCACCGTGTTCAAGGGACGCATCGCGCGATTCAACGCGCCGGGTCAACCGTTCGAAATCGAGTCGGTCAGCCTGCCGGAGGTGGGTGCCGGTGAGATCTTGATCAAGGTGACGCGCACCAACATCTGCGGTTCGGACCTTCATGCCTGGCATGGAACGTTTGCCACTGGTGGTCTTGGTGGTCAACTCCCGACCGTTCTCGGCCACGAGATGGTGGGCTCGGTCGAGGCGCTCGGTGACAATGTGACCGCGGACTCCAACGGCAGGCCGCTGGCGCCGGGCACCCGCGTGGTGTTCCCGTATTTCTTCTGCTGTCACCAGTGCCGCAACTGTTTGGCGGGCAGGCGAAACGCGTGCCTGCGTTTGAAAATGGCGATGCTTGGCCGCGCCGATGAGCCGCCGTACTTTGTCGGTGGCTACGGCGACTATTTTCTGCTGCCCGCGGGTGCGGTCGTGTACTGCGTGCCCGATACCGTGTCCGACGAGGTGGCCGCGGGCGCTAACTGTGCGTTGTCACAGGTGATGTACGGCCTTGAACGCGTCGACCAGCAGCTCGGCGACACCGTCGTGGTGCAAGGTGCTGGTGCTTTGGGCCTGTACGCCGTTGCGGTGGCCAAGGCTCGGGGGGCCGCCCAGGTCGTCGCGATTGACGGGGTTGCTGAACGCCTGGACTTGGCAACGGCATTCGGCGCTGATGCGGTGATCGATATCAACGAGGTGACCACCAGCAAGGAGCGGGCCAAGGTCGTGCGCAGGTTGACCGGCGGTTTTGGCGCCGACGTCGTGGTCGAAGTGGTCGGCCATCCTTCCGCGATCGACGAGGGGCTGAAGATGTTGGGCCAGTTCGGTCGTTACGTGGAGATCGGCAATATCAACATCGGCCAGACCGTCCCATTCGAGCCGTCCCGCTTCGTGTTCGCCAACAAGTCGATGGTCGGCGTCTCGCTGTACGAACCCGACGTGCTCTGGCGAGCACTGATGTTCCTCGAGTCGCATCAGGATCGGTTGCCGCTGAAGCGGCTTGCGGCAGCCCAGTATTCGCTCGACGACATCAACGACGCGTTCGCCGCGGCCGAGGGCAAGCGCGATGTCCGCGCAAGCATCGTCCCCTGACTTCCCGAAGGATCACCATGCACGATTACACGCGCACAACGCTTTTCATCGACGGCCAATGGGTGAAATCGACTAACACTGATTCAATCGATGTGATCGACCCGGCAACAGAGAAGGTGATCGGTTGCGTGCCTGACGGCACAGTAGCCGACGTCGATACGGCGGTGGCGGCCGCCCGGCGCGCCTTCGATCCACTGATCAGCGTGGCCGAGCGCCGCGAGCGCCTCGCCGCTGTGATCGCCGCGGTGGAAAAGCGCCTTCCGGATATCGCCGAGACCATCACACGAGAAATGGGCGCACCGGTACGGATTTCGCAGACCGTCCAAACGCAGGTTCCGCTGGCCGTGGCTCGTGGCTTCGCCCAGGTGCTCGATCGCTTCGAATTCGAAGAGCGCGTAGGTAATTCACTGGTCATTCGCGAGCCCTACGGCGTGGTCGGCGCTATCACGCCCTGGAACTATCCGTTGTATCAGGTGGTCGCCAAGGTGCTCCCAGCGATCGCGGCGGGCTGCCCGGTGGTGCTCAAGCCCAGCAACGAGGCGCCGCTGTCGGTGTTCGAGTTTGTCGAGGCCGTCGAGGAGGCAGGTCTGCCGGCCGGGGTGGTTAACCTGGTGTCCGGGCGCGGCAGGGTGATCGGCGAGCGGATCGCCGAGCACCCTGATATCGACTTCGTGTCGTTCACCGGCTCCACCGGCGTCGGCGCGCGTGTGGGTGAGTTGGCCGGGCGCACGGTCAAAAAGGTCGCCCTGGAACTGGGCGGCAAGTCAGCGAACATCGTCCTTGCAGACGGCGATCTTGTGGCAGCGGTCAAGGTCGGCGTCGGCAACGCCTTCCTCAACGGTGGCCAGACGTGCATGGCCTGGACGCGCATGCTGGTTCCCCATTCCCGCTACGATGAGGCGCTCGACCTGGTTCGGGATGCGGTGGCGAGATACACCGTGGGAGACCCTTTGGACCCGGCCACCCGGATCGGTCCGTCGGCCTCGGCCGCGCAGTACGAGACGGTGCTGGGATTTATTGAGCGCGCCCAGCGCGATGGCGCGCGGTTGCTCGTCGGCGGTGCTGAGAAGGTCCGCGATGTCGGCTATTACGTGGCTCCGACGGTGTTTGCCGATGTTGATCCCGACTCCGAGCTGGGCCAGGAAGAGGTTTTCGGCCCGGTGCTTGCCGTCATCCCGTATGCCGACGAGAGCGAGGCTTTGCGGATCGCCAACGGCACGCCGTATGGGCTATCAGGTGCCGTGTGGGCCGCTGACACCGCGCGGGCGATCGCGTTCGCTCGTGGCGTGCAAACCGGCCAGCTCGACATCAATGGCGGCAAGTACAACCCGGTCGCACCATTCGGGGGCTACAAGAAATCCGGTATCGGCCGCGAACTGGGGCGCGCAGGTTTCGAAGAGTACCTGCAAACCAAGTCCTTGCAGTTGCCCGCATGAACGCGCCTCTGGATGTCGTTACCGCGGGTCCGACGCAGGTGTGGACGATCAGCACGCCCGGGGCCGGCAACGCCATCACGGGCCACGATTTCATCGCCGCCTTCGAAGCCGCTGTCGATGATGCGAACGCCGACACCTCGGTGCGCGCAGTCATTTTGACCGGAGAGGGCAAAATTTTCTCCGCAGGCGGCAACGTCAAGGAAATGGCCGATCGCGAAGGCATGTTCGGCCTGGATCCGCTCGATCAACGGCGGGCGTATGTCAACGGGATTCAGCGCATTCCCCGAGCCTTGAGCCGTCTCGAGGTGCCGTTGATCGGTGCGATCAACGGGGCCGCCATCGGGGCGGGTTGCGATCTGGCGCTGATGTGTGACATTCGAATCGCTTCCGAGCGTGCGTCGTTCGCCGAGAGCTTCGTGCAACTCGGTCTTATCCCCGGCGACGGAGGTACCTGGTTTCTGCAACGGGCCGTCGGCTACGAGCGGGCCGCTGAAATGACATTCACCGGCGAGCGCGTCGACGCAGCAACCGCCCTGCAGTGGGGCATGGTGAGCCGAGTGGTTGCCCATGATGACCTGCTCGCCCAGGCGCATGCGCTTGCCGAGCGCATCACCGGGAATCCCGCCCATGTATTGCGGATGGCCAAACGCCTGCTGCAGGAGTCACGAACGGGTTCGCTGGAATCGACGCTGGGCATGGCCGCGGCGATGCAGCCCCTGGCACACCGCGACCCCGAGCACGAACAGCGGATCGCGAAGTGGAGGACACGCTAGTGTCGCTCCCCCGGTTGGTGCCATCGGCCGTTGCCGATCTCTCATCGACACAGGCGCTGCGCGCTGAGGTGCGTCAGTTCCTCGCGGAGCAACGTGCCGCCGGGTTGTTCACCCCTTCCGTGGATGCCTGGCTCACGGGCTGGGATGAAACGTTCACCGCCGCGCTTGCCGCGCGTGGCTGGCTGGGGATGACGGTGCCCGCCAGATATGGGGGGCACGGGCGTTCATTTCTTGAACGGTTCGTTGTGACCGAGGAATTGCTCGCGGCCGGCGCGCCGGTGGCCGCGCACTGGATCGCCGACCGTCAGATCGTGCCCTCGCTGCTCAAATATGGTTCCGAACTGCAGAAGATGGAGTTTTTGCCGCGGATTGTGCGCGGCGAATGCTTCTTCGGCATCGGCATGAGCGAACCCGACTCGGGTTCGGACCTGGCAAGCGTGCGCACCCGGGCCACACCCGTCGAAGGTGGCTGGGCGCTCACCGGTACGAAGGTGTGGACGTCGGGCGCCCACCGTGCTCACGCGTTCATCGCACTAGCGCGTACCGCGCCGATGGATCCCGCGAATCGCCACGGGGGTCTGAGCCAGTTCATCGTGGATCTGCGCAGCCCCGATGTGCATGTCCGCCCGATCATCTCGATGAACGGCGCGCATCACTTCAACGAGGTCATCCTCGATGAGGCTTTTGTCGCCGACACCATGGTGTTCGGCGAGATTGGTTCAGGCTGGCGGCAGGTCACGTCGGAGCTAAGCTTCGAGCGCAGCGGACCCGAGCGGTTCCTTTCGACGTTTGTGCTGCTTGCCGAAGCCGCCGAATACATCGCGACGCAACGTATCTCACGTGATAATCATTTGGGCGCCCTGGTGGCTCGGGTCGCCGCCCTGCACCACATGTCCAGCGCCGTGGCCGGTGCGCTGCAGCGCCATGATCCCGCCGACGTTTGCGCTGCGGTGGTCAAGGTACTGGGCACCGGCACCGAGGGTGACATCGCAGAGTTCGCCGACCTATGTGGCTGCTCCGATGCGATGTTCTCGACCTTGGTCCGCGCGGCCCTGGATCAGCGTCCGGGCTTTACGCTGCGCGGCGGCACAAACGAGGTATTGCGCGGCGTAATCGCCCGGGATCTGGGGCTTCGGTGAAAGGTACCCCGGTTTCTTTGTCTGGACGGGCCTCCGTCGACCCGGCGGTGATCGACATGATCGACAGTGTCTTGGCAGAACATCGCCGGTCGCGTCCGCCCGCGGCGCTCCCTGAGGTGGCGGTTACACGGGATCCGGGGCTGTGGCAGCGCCTCGAGGATCTCGGGCTGGTGCGGTTGACCGGTGCCGAGTCGGCTGGCGGCAGTGGAGCCGGTTGGTATGAGGCGGCCGAATTACTCACCGCCGCGGTGCGCCACGGGGTGCGAATTCCGTTGGCAGAACACGACTTGTTGGCCTGCTGGTTGTTGGAGGCGAACCAGATGCCCGTCGACGGTGCGCTACGCACCGTCTGCGTCATCGGCGAGCATGGAATCGCCAGCTTTGTGCCCTGGGCCGGTGTTGCGGACCGGATCGTGGTCGTGTGGTCAGCCGCCGGGGCGTTTCACATGGCAGACATCGATGCCGCAGAACTGGACATCACCCGTGGCGCCAATCTGATCGGCGAGCCGCGTGACACGGTGGCCGTCGACGTGGCGGCCCTGCGCGGTCTCCCAGTGGCAGCGGATCTGGTTGCTCAGCTGGGGCTGCGATCGGCGTTGGTGCGCTCGATCCAGGGGTGTGCCGCGCTGGATCAGATCTTGCACCTATCGATTGAGCATGCGACAGCGCGCATTCAGTTCGGTCGCCCGCTTTCGAAATTCCAGGCGGTGCAAAATCTGATCTCCGACATCGCCGCCGAAGCCGCGCTGGCGCGTACCGCGACCGAGGCCGCGCTCAACGTCGCGGTCACCAGCGACTGGTCGGCGTCGAACCTGGACTTCCTGGTCGCCGTGGCGCGGTCGTGTCTGGGTCATGCCACGTCGGTTGTCGTGCGCAACGCCCATCAGGTCCACGGCGCTATCGGCACTACCCGCGAGCATCGCCTGCACGAGTACACCCGGGCCGCACTGGCGTGGCGATCGGAATT
This sequence comes from Mycobacterium sp. E796, assembly GCF_001672815.1. GTDB lineage: Bacteria > Actinomycetota > Actinomycetes > Mycobacteriales > Mycobacteriaceae > Mycobacterium. Next base: position 17,619 of record NZ_LZKK01000374.1, read on the forward strand.
CGGCTCGGTTCATGACTGGGACGACCGGCTGACCACCGCCGCAGTGCAGGCAGGCGCACGAGGGCTATGGGGCCTAATCACTGGCTAGTGATTAGTCGGCGAATTTGATCGGGCGGAGGGTATGGGATGCAACGGCGCCGACTAGAGCCGCAGCAGCGGCGTGAGCAGCTGCTCGATGCGGCGGCCGCGTTGTTCGCTGAGCAGCCGTACGAAGATGTCATGGTGGAGGACATCGCCGCGCGCGCAGGTGTGTCCAGAGCGTCGCTGTATCACTACTTTCCCAGCAAGCGGGATTTATACGTGGCGATATTCACCCGCGCGAGTCAGCGGTTGCTGGCACGCGCCAATCCCGATCCGCAGCTACCGCTGGCCGCGCAGCTTGCCAGTGGACTGCAGGCCCACATCCAGTATTTTGCCGATCATCCTTTTGAAGCGATCGCGATCAACCGCGGTGCATTGTCGGACGATCCGGCGATTCAGGCGATTATTACCGAAGAGCTCAATGTCATCGGCCAGCGGATGGCGGACAAACTCGTCGCCGAGGGAGGTCCGCGCGACGCCACCGAGATTGCCATCGAGGGCTGGCTGGCGTTCGTTCGCGCCGCGTGCGTGAAATGGATTCAGTCGCAAAAGATCACGCGGGCGGACCTGACCGAACTGTGTCTGCGCGCATTTGACTGCGTGCCCGGATACGCTGGCACGCCGGACGCCCGGCCCGGGGAACGCAGCATCGAAGGCGTGCGCCGTGGCGCCTTCGGCAGTGTGGTTCGCCTCACCATGGCGATCGGCGGCGTTGAGGGGTGGAAGGCGACCGCCGGCGACATCATCGCCAAAGTTCAACGCGGCCGCGCCGCTGAGCCCCAGTGCAAATCGCCGATGGACGGCTAGGCGCGGGTGCGTGTTCCACTGAACGGCATTACCTGTGTTATCGGCACCACACCCGCGGTTGACTGGCGTCATGAGCAATGACATCCTCCTGCCCGAACTGCAGGAGTTCATCGACAGCTTCTGGTATCACTACGACGAGGCGCGCTACGACGAATTGGCGGCAAGCTACGCGGCAGACGTGCACTACGTGACCCGAAGCGACTCCGGTGCGAGCCCGTTTGAGGAACTGATGTCACCGGAGCTGCAGGGCCGGGAGGCCGTCATGGAGTGGATGATCGAGCATCGCAAACAGAGCCCGTACCCGTTGCGCCACCATGCCACCAATGTGCACCGCACGGGCACCGACGGCGACGTCACCCGTGCCCGGTTCTACATCCTGGTCAACCAGATCACCAACTTCGTCCCGTTCGTGGTGTCAAGCGGGGTGGTCGAGGTCGCGGTCCGCCGTGGCGCCGCGGGTTTGGAGTTCACCGAGATGGACGTCGTGCTTGATGCCACCAATTCGGTCCTGCTTTCGGAACTGAGCGCCAGTCGCGCGTCAGATGCCAGCGTTTCCTAGCGCGGTGAACGTCGACGAAGCGTTCGGCGGCGGGGTCGCCGTTATCACCGGCGCCGGCGCCGGAATCGGTGCCGGGTTGGCCCGTTACGCCAGCCGGTTGGGGATGACCGTTGTGCTGGCCGACATCGATACCGATGCCATCGCGGCACTCCGTGATGAGCTTTGCGCGCGGGGCGGCATAGCGCTCGATGAGCAGTGCGATGTGCGCGATGCCGATGCCCTGCAGCAGCTCGCCGACAAAACCTACCGCGACGTCGGGCCGGTGCGGCTGCTGGTGAACAACGCCGGGGTCGAGCAGTTCGGCTATCTGTGGGACACGCCGGTGGCCAACTGGCGCCGAGTCGTCGATATCAACATCAGCGGTGTGTTCTACGGCGTGCGAGCGTTTCTGCCCAAGATGATGGCCCTGGAGGAACAAACCTGGGTGTGGAACCTGTCGTCGATCGGGGGGGTGGTGACGATACCGCTTCAGGCCCCTTACATCACGAGCAAGCACGCCGTACTCGCATTGACGGAATGCCTCTACCTCGACGTTAACGCAGCCGGACACGGCGATCACATTCACGTGCAGGCCGTGCTGCCTGGTGCGGTGGTATCCAACATCTTTGAATCTGCGGGCGGCGTCGACGCCGGCCCCACCAGCGACACCACCGCCGCCGAGGCCCAGCGCGCGGCCATGCTCGACATCAAAGCCGAGGCCATGGATCCGTTAGCCGCCGCCGAGACTCTATTCGAACAAGCCGCCGAAGGCCGGTTTTACCTCCTTACGCAGCCCGAGGCCGTCGGGTCGGCGATGAGCGAACGGGCCAACACGCTCGCCGCACAACGGCCTCCAAGGTCGCACACCACGCGCCGGTTCGAACCTGCCGAGCACAGATGTCCACCCCTCGCCTAGATCCCGACGCCGCGGCACGGGTCGCATCCTTCGGCCACATCCCTCCCATGCACCAACGTGGTTTGGCCGCGGTGCGTGCCACTCTCGAATCGACTGCGCCCACCAACGCAATGCCCGAGATGGTCAGTATCAGCGAGACAACCATTCCCGGCCCAGGTCAACCCGGCTTACGCCTCAGACCTTTCCGGTCTGCCACCCGCGATTGTCGTCACCGCCGCGTGCGATCCGATTCATGACTGGGGCGAGCGTTATGCCGCCCGCCTGCGCGATGCGGGCGTACAAACCACCACCACCCGATACCCGGGGATGTACCACGGGTTCCTCATGCATCCCGAGGCAACCGCGCGCGGACGGCTGGCCGTCGCCGAGATCGGCGCGCTGTTACGGGCGAAGTTCTGCCATCCGCTGCGGTTTTGACGTCCCGGTCACCGGACACCGACCGTCTATGCCTGGTTCGCACTCCGCACAATCCAAGCCAATCACGAACGACAGAGGAGACACCTGATGCTCACCGACGAGCGGCGGATGGAGCTGTCCAACTTGTTGCGGCCGGCCGCACCGCCTCGCGAAATCGACAACGTCTACAGCGACGACCAACGTGAACGCCTACTCGACGTAGTGCGGACCGAAGGCCCGTGGAAGCTGATCATCGCTCAACACTTCGCTTCAGCCGAGGAATTGATCGCCACCATGAGCGGCTCCTTCCCCGAAGGATTCACCCCGTCGCTGGATCTTTTCTTGACACCGACCTTCCGCGGCTATCTGGCTAACTATGGAACGGTGCTCTACCCGCAACTGCACGACTGCTTCTACAACGCGCAGTTTGTGGGGCTCGCGAAAAGCTACTGGAAAGCAGAGTACGCAAAGCCACAGATGATGCTGTTCAACATCAACGGGCCCTGCGCCAACCGCGACCCCGGACACCTGGATTCACCCAGCTTCCGCGGCGTCCGTTATGAGAACGCGCCGACTTGGCTATGCAGCGTGATGGGCAAGTCCGGCTTGTTCAGCGACTACCTGATCAAGATGGCCCAGGTGATCACCTGGTTTTCTCTGGACACCGACAGCGGCTTCACCTATTGGCCTGAGGGACCCCTCAAGGCGCCTGGGCGCGTCCTACCTCCGATCAACAATCGCGGTGTGGTGGTCCAAAACGAGATGATGATGCACCGTGGTGAGGCCAATGGCCCACTGGACCAACAGGTTCCCGCCGGTCTGGCCTTTGACACCGTGTTCACCGGAGACCCCGATGATCGTGACCACTGGCTTTTGAAAAGCGATGACACGGTCATCGCCCGCCACCACACCGACGATCTGCGGTTTCTCGTGCACTGGTCAGCCGAAGTCTTCTCCGACTACGACGAACTCAAGAAGAACATGGACGGCAGCGACGACCTGACCGTCGAACGAGCCATCGGCATGATGGTCGACGACCTCAAATCACGCGGCATTAAGCTCGATGTGCCCAGCGAACCGCTGCACGATCCGGCTTTCATCAAGGCGCTTAACGCTGCCTACGACGTAGGTGCGCCTGCGTCCTACCCTGAGGATGCGCCGCTGAGCGCCTTCCAGATCGCCTGAGTCGGAAAGGGACTGCGATATTGCGGTGTTTGGCCGATCGCCGTGTCGTCGTTACTGGCGCCGGCTCTGGGAATCGGGCAAGTGTCGTTGTCAGGCTCCTCGAGAGGGACCACTGTCGTCGGCTATGACATCTCCTTGGCCGGCTTGTTCCGGCACTGAAGTCATGGTCGATCGGGGCGCCCGCCCCTAAGATCGCAAACTCAGCAATAGGGTTATGGATTTGGCGCGCCCGCTGTTTCGTCGACAATCGCCAGCTCGCCGCGCCGCACCGCGTGCCGTATCGATTCACTGAGTGCTGAACAGGCCAGGAACACACCCCGATCCTCGAGCATCGAAATCTGTTGCGCCTGGGCTCGCTCGGAGCATCGAGCGGTCGCGGCCGCGTTCCACTGCACACTGGTCTGGTCCCAGCTGCTTTTGCGGACCAGCACCGCGGCGCCGCAGGTGTCGCACGCAACCGGCGTCATCGGCACCTCGTCGAGGCGATTGTCCGTCCTGAGTGAGGACTGGTCTGCCATCACATCTATCCGGTGTTGGTCGCCTGCGCCCGCATATTCGCCTCGACCTCTTTCATCCACGCCTCATACGGCCGTGTCGTGTCGAGCTCAAACTCAAAGCGGTCCACCATATCTGGTTGTACATCAGCGACATCGACGTAGAACTGCTGATACCAGCGACGCAGCTGATAGACGGGGCCGTCCTCTTCTACCAGCAACGGGTTGTCGATCCGTGCCTTGCTCCGCCAGATTTGCACGTCCTGCTCGAAACCCAGCTTCACGAAGTCACCCAGCGCAATCGCGGTCTGCATGGCAAGGTCGGCGGGAAGCGCGTCGGATTTCTTCACAATGATTCCGTATTGCAGGACAAAGGAATTCGCGTCAATCGGGTAGTGGCAATTGATGAGCACCGTGTGGTGGTCGGCATGCTCGTAGTGATACGTGAGGTCGTCGATCATGAAAGACGGACCGTGGTAGGAGGCATCGGAGGTGGTGCCGAGCAACTTTGCACCTTCGGTACCACCCAGATCGGGGCGACCGGCGCTGTTCATATATTGCGTGGCGACATGCCCTTCGAAGATGTTCTTGAAATGGGTGGGCAACGAGCCGTGGATGTAGAAGAAGTGTGCCATATCCACAACGTTGTCGATGATTTCGCGGCAGTTGGTGTTGACCACGGTGGTGTACCAGTGCCAGTCCGTCCATTCATCGCTTGTCGCACCCGCGATGCGGGGGATCGTGACGTCGGGCGGCGGCGGGTTGCGCTCGGGGTCATTCCACACGAAGAGCATCCCGTCCTGTTGCAGGGTGGGCCAGACCTGCGTGCGGGCCAGCCGCGGCGTGCGCTTGCTGTAGGGCACCTGTTTGCATCGCCCGTCACCACCCCAGCGCCAGTCGTGGAATGGGCAGGCGATTTCGTTGCCCTTGACCACACCCTGCGACAGGTCGCCTCCCATGTGTCGGCAGTAGCCGTCGAGGACATTGATATTTCCGTCGGCGCTGCGAAAGACGACAAGTTTTTGCCCGAAGGCGCTAATCGCGTGCGGCTTGCCGTCTGCGAAATCTCTGATCAGGCCTAAGCAGTGCCAGCCTCGGGCAAAGCGGGTCGGGGCGGCCTGCGCTTCGATCAGCCGAACGTCTTGTGTCTCGGAATGCGACATCATGGGCGCTATTCAACCCCCAGCGGGCCGCGTTGCGGCCGCCGTGTTCCACTCATCAGGACAGCCCTTCCCGTCCCCTCCCCGCTCGGCATACCGTGCTCGCCGTGAAAGCGCAGAGCACGACGATCCCAGCGGGACTATTCGTAGCCGACACCCATGTCGATCTGCTGGTTGTCGGTTCGGGCACCGGGATGGCCGCGGCCCTGGCCGCCCACGAACTCGGGCTGTCGGTGCTCATCGTGGAAAAATCCTCGTATGTAGGCGGCTCAACCGCGCGGTCCGGCGGCGCACTGTGGCTGCCCGCCAGCCCTGTCCTGGCCGACGCCGGTGCCCACGACACCGCCGAGCGCGCCGCGGAGTATTTGGATGCGGTCGTGGCGGGTACAGCGCCCCCGCAACGGTCCGCCGGGTTTCTCGAGAATGTCGCGGCGACAGTCGAGATGCTTCGGCGCGCGACGCCGATGCGCTTGTTCTGGGCCCGCGATTACTCCGATTACCACCCCGAAGAGCCCGGCGGCAGCGCCGCGGGCCGCACCTGCGAGTGCCGCCCGCTGGACACGTCGATTCTGGGGCAGTATCGCACCCGCCTGCGACCTGGGGTCATGGAGGCCAGCGTCTCGATCCCCACGACAGGTGCTGACTATCGATGGCTGAATCTCATGGCTCGTGTACCGCGCAAAGGCATTTCGACGCTGGCCAAGCGAGTGGCACAAGCCGTGGGCGGCCGCATGCTGGGGCGGCGCTACGTTGCGGGGGGCCAAGCCCTGGCGGCCGGCCTGTTCGCAGGGGTGCTGCGCGCCGGCATCCCGGTATGGACCGACGCCACCTTGCTGCGCCTCAACGGCGACGAGGAACGCGTGACCGGCGCGGTCGTAGTTCACGGCGATCATGAAGTGACAATCACCGCTCGGCGCGGGGTAGTTCTGGCCACCGGCGGTTTCGACCACAGCATGGACATGCGGTGGAAATATCAGTCCGAATCGTTGGATGCGAACGCGAGCCTGGGCGCCGAATCGGATACCGGCGACGGCATCCGTGCTGGGCTAGAACGGGGCGCCGACATCGACTTAATGGATCAGGCATGGTGGTTTCCCGCTATCGCGCCGCTACCCGGTAAGGCGCCAGCGGTCATGCTGGCCGAACGCTCACTTCCGGGCTGCCTCATCGTGGACCAAAACGGCCAACGGTTCGCCAATGAGTCGGCCGACTACATGTCATTCGGACAGCGGTTGCTCGAGCTGGAGCGGTCAGGCAATCCGGTTGAAACCATGTGGATCATCTTCGACCAGCAATACCGCAATAGCTATGTGCTTGGCGCAGAACTCTTTCCGCGGATGCCGATTCCGCAAGCGTGGTACGACGCAGGCATCGCCGTACGTGCCGAAAGCCACACCGAGTTGGCCGCACACATCGATGTTCCGGCGGCAGCGTTTAGCCAGACCATGACCCGGTTCAACGAAAATGCTTTTGCGGGAGAGGATCCCGACTTCGGCCGCGGGCGTAGCGCCTACGACCGGTACTACGGCGACCCGACGATTACTCCCAACCCGAACCTGCGGCCATTGGTCAAAGGACCGTTCTACGCTCTGAAGATGGTGCTGTCGGATTTGGGCACTTGCGGCGGGCTCCGGGTCGATGAGCACGCCCGGGTGCTGCGCGAGGACGGCAACGTCGTGGCCGGGCTGTACGCCATCGGCAATACCGCGGCCAACGCCTTCGGCGCTACCTACCCCGGCGCGGGCGCCACGATCGCGCAAGGCCTGGTGTACGGCTACATCGCGGCCCGAAACGCGGCGGGCCTCAATTAATCGGTGTCGCGTTTCGCCTCGACCTGCTTTTCGACTTCGCGCCAGTATCCGGGCGCGGGGCGAGGTCTGCCAAAACCAGCTTTTGTGGCTTTGTCGATGATGGCTTCAGCCTCGTCGATGTCCTTCATCAGTTCGAGAGCGAATTCCCGCTCGGCAGCGTAGTACTTGGCCGCCCACCGCAGCGCGAGAACCGAATACGCCCAGGCGGGTTGGGCCTCAGCCCCGTCAGCGTCCTCTACCGCCTTGCGGTGCCTGGCTTCGGCGTAGGCGACATGCTCTTGCAGCAACTCTTTGAGCCGAGCCGGATTACTGAGGTGGCCGAACGTGACCCGAAGCAGCACGCTGTGTTTGAGCACCGGTGGGTCCACTGGGGCGTCATTGGTCCACTCGGTGACTGCCTCTATTCCAGCTGGGGTGATTTTGTAGAGTCGCCGGCTGCGAGTCCCCTCGTCGCGTTCCACGCGTGAGGTAACCAGCCCAAGCCCCTCCAGCTTCTTCAGTTCGCTATAGATTTGGCTGAACGATGGGCTCCAGTAATAAAGGTCAACGCTCCAATCAATCCATTTCTTGAGGTCGTAACCGGACACTTCCTCTTCATAAGACAACATGCCCAGCAACGCCCAGCTTGTGGCAGCCAGTGGCGATTTCACCGACTTTTTGCTGGTGTCGCCGGTTTCCGAGCTCATTTCGCCAGGTTAACAACTCCGGCCACGCGATTTCGGGTTAGCACCCACTGGCCGGGACGCCGTCTTGCTCACGATGCCATCGATATCGCAGCTTTTCGTGGATGACGACGACTCCAAAACCATCGCCGCCACGCCCCCCGACGCCGCGGGTCGGCGCCCGCAGCTGTGGGCAGCAAAGTCGGCGTTATCACCGGCAACGACGACCGCTCCGGCGTGGCACGGGGTGCGACAATGAGCGGCTCGGCCGCGATGTATGAGGCGCTGGCGACGCCAATCCGGCGTTTGATCGATGTGACGATCCGCACCGAGGTGGACATCGACACCGCTATGGCGCGGTGAAAGACAAAATCGAGGAGCTAACCGAGCAAGTCGGCGCAAAGCTGATGCCGGGATCGCTCCCCCACTCACGATTCACCACGGCAGCGACGGAACGGTGTGGACCGAATGCGTCCTCGGTGCGGCCTTCGAAGGGCCCCCGGTCATGTCCACGGGGGTGTCTCCGCCATGGTCCTCGATCACCAACTTGGGGCCACCGCGCAAAACCGGGCCAGCCCGCCTACACCGGGACACTTACGTCGCGATAACACCGAAGAACGCGGCTGCGGCAGTCCATCCGAGCCGACGCCTGGATCGACGGTGTGCAGGGAGTAAAGGCTTTCGCGGCAGGAAAACTCAGCGACGGCGCCGGTGCAACAGTATCCGCCGAAGGCAAGTTCATTCATTCAACGCCACTCAGCAATCGGAGGCCAAACCCCGATCATCCGACTGTCACCAACGTCGTGGCCGAGTACCCTAGGCGCGGCTGGGCAGCGTGAGCTTGCAGGCCTGGCCGATGTCGAGGGTGCGCAGCATCCGGCCCATCCCGACCCACAGGGCGCAGGACATCGCCAGGTCGGCCAGCAGCTCCTCGGAGAAGTGCTCGTTTGCGCGGGCCCAGAAGTCCTCGTCATCGCGCAGCTTGGTGTGCTCGGTGGCGAACCGGTGCGCGAACTCGGCCGCCAGGCGCTCCTGTTCGCTGTACCCCGGCCAGGTGCGCCACTCGAGCGCGTGCTCGTAGAGCTCCTCGTCCACGCCCGCCGCGGGCCCGTCGGCGTCGCGGGTATTCATGCACACCGTGCACTCGTTGTCGTGCGCGATGACCGTGCGTGCCAGTTCTCGGGTGCGCATGGGCAGCCGGTTCTTGGTGTAGACCGCCTGGCTGAAGTTGGCGATCGCGCCGCCGAGGTCCGGAGACTTCGCGGCCCAGCCATAGATGTCGTCGTCAGCGAACGTTCCGATTCGGCTCATGGCGAGATGGTACGCCCAGCGCCCGCACCTATCGCCTTGATCGCCACCGTCGGGTGCTCGTCGTGCCAATCGCGTTGGGCCAGCACTCGGTGCGCGACGCGCTCCAACGCGGCCTGCACCTGCCTGCGGTCGGGCCGCCCCTCGAATCCGGGCGAGCGTTCCAGCTTGTCGACGAGCCAGGCCACAAGCAGCGCCTGGACATAGTCGACCTGTTGCGCACCGGCGGGTGTCAGCCACAATTCGTCGCCGTCGCCCCGCGCGTAACCGGCGGCGACGAGGCGGGCGAAGGTCGGCTCGAGCACCTCGAACGGGATGCGCAGGTATTCGCCCATGTCGGTGAGCCGCGCCGTCCCGTACATCTGGCGGAAGCGGTTGATGCGCAGGACGCCCCACAACCCGGCCACGTCGAGGCGGCAGTCGGGCCGCATCGCGATGCTGCGCAGCCGGATACCGGGTTCGCCGCGCAACATGCGCGCGATGGCGACCTCCAGCATCTCGTCGGGCGACTGGCTGTTGGGCATGGCGAACGCCTCGCCGATGTCGCCGCGGTTGTTGCCGATGCCCCGCAGCGGCACCTCGCGCAGGAACAGCGCCAACACGAACCCGACCAACGCGACCGGCACCGCCCAGAGGAACACTCGCGTCAGCGAATCGGCATACGCGGCCACGATCGGCGCCGCCACCGAATGCGGAAGCCGGTGCAGCGCCTCGGGTGACGCGGCCGCGGCGGCCGGCGCGCGAGCGGCGGCCAGGGCCGGACCGATCCGACTGTGCAGGAAGTTGGTGAACAGCGAACCGAATATCGCGGCGCCGAAAGAACTTCCGATGGTGCGGAAGAACGTCACGCCCGAGGTGGCGACGCCGAGATCGTCGAAGCTCGAGGTGTTCTGCACGATGAGGATCAGCGTCTGCATGCACATCCCGATCCCGGCGCCGAGGATGACCAGGAACAGCGACTGCATCAGGGCCGACGTCGACGGGTCCATCCGCGACATCAGGAAGAACGCCACCGCCATCACCGCGGTGCCGGCGACGGGAAAGATCTTGTATCGGCCCGTGCGGCCGACGAGCACCCCGCTGCCCATCGAGGTGGTCAGCATCCCCACCACCATCGGCAGCGTGCGCAGGCCCGACGTGGTGGCCGAGACGCCGTCGACGAACTGCATGTACGTGGGCAGGAACGTCAGCGCGCCCAGCATGGCGAACCCCACCACGAACGACAGCACGCAGCACACCGTGAAAACCGGACTGCCGAACAACCGGGTCGGCAGAATCGGTGCGGCGGTTCGGCTTTCGACCCACACGAAGATCCCGAGGGCCACCGCGGAGCCGGTGAACAGCCCGACGATCGCCGCCGAGCCCCACGGATACGTGGTGCCGCCCCAGCTGGTGGCCAGCGTCAGCCCCGAGGCGCCCAGTCCGACGAACAGGATCCCGACGTAGTCGATGACCGGTTTGCTGCGGTCGGCCAGCGCCGGGATGGCGGCGGCCGCCACGAAGAACACCACGATCGAAATCGGCACGTTGATCCAGAACGCCCAGCGCCACGTGAAGTGGTCGGTGAAGTAGCCGCCCAGCAGCGGCCCGATCACCGTGGTGACGCCGAACACCGCGCCCATCGCGCCCTGGTAGCGGCCGCGATCCCGCAGCGGAATCACCTCGCCGATCAGCGCCATGGCCGTCACCATCAGCCCGCCACCCCCGATGCCCTGCAGCGCGCGCGCCGCCACCAACATGCCCATCGACGTCGAAAGCCCACACAGCACCGACCCGCCGACGAAGAAAACGACCGCCGCCTGGAACACCCGCTTGCGGCCGAACAGGTCACCGAACTTGCCGACGAGGGCGGTCATGATGGTCGACGCCAGCAGGTAGCTCGTGACCACCCACGACTGATGGCCCGCCCCGCCGAGGTTGGCGACGATCGTCGGCAGCGCGGTCGCGACGATCGTCTGGTCCAGTGCCGCCATGAGCATGCCGAGCAGGACCGCCACGAAGATGAAATTGCGTCGCTGCGGGTTGACCGCGGCGTCGCCGTGCGGGGACTCGTGGGCCCGGCGGGTCGGAACCGCAGCCGGTGTCGTGCTCGTCATGCCTGCCCTTCCGTCGGCGCCCGATGCATACGGGTGCCCAGCGTCAGGCGGCGGCAATCAATTCGTCAGCTCGGCGGCCGCGACACGCACTGCGCCGAGTACAGCTCCTCCCCGAGCTTTTCCATCAATTCCAGCTGCGTCTCGAGATAGTCGATGTGCTTTTCCTCGTCGGCGACGATCTTCTCCAGCAGGACGGCGCTGGTGCTGTCCTGCTTCTCCCGGCACATGATGATTCCGGGCTTGAGCCGGTCCATCACCTCGTATTCGATCGCGAGGTCGGCCTCGAACTGTTCGCGCAGGGTCTGCCCGACGCGCAGTGAGAAGAGGCGCTGGTAGTTCGGCAACCCGTCGAGCAGCAGGATGCGGTCGGTGATCTCCTCGGCGTGGCGCATCTCGTCGAACGACTCTTCGCGGGTCTTCTCGGCCAGCTCGGTGAAGCCCCAGTTGTCCTGCATCTTGGAGTGCAGGAAATACTGGTTGATCGCGGTGAGCTCGCTGGTCAGCTGCTCGTTGAGCAGACGCAGAACGTCCGGGTCACCTTGCATCGTCACTCCTAGCTTCTGAGGGCTGTCACGTCTCGCCGCGGCGGCGGGCTGGGCTGAAACACCGGGCGCTACCAGCACTTTGCCATGCCGGATTGGAATCTTCCAGGAAGGTATGGCTGTGCTCAGTGTGTTGCGCGGGTCACTTTTTTGGGGTTAGGCGTCGCTAACCTACTTAGGGTAGACTTCGCTAACATGCGGCTGGTTCGTTCGGCTTACGCCCGCACCCGAGGGGTGCGCTGATGTACGTCTGCCTGTGCGTCGGGGCCACCAATCAAACCGTGTCGGACGTCGTGGCGCGGGGAGCGTCGACGTCCAAGGAGGTCGCCGAGGCGTGCGGCGCCGGCGGCGACTGCGGGCGCTGCAGGCGCACCCTGCGCGCGATCATCGCCGCCTCGCGCCAATTCGAGCCCGCCCAGTAGCTAGCGCTTGTTGAAGTCCGCCAGGGCCGCGGCGTTGGCCTGGGCGCCCATCAATTCGGCGAAGTGAGCGTTCTCGCGTGCGCTGGCCGCGGCGATCTCCGGACGGACCGGTTCCATCATCGTGTGCTTGACCGCCATCAGGCTCGAAATCGGCCGGGCCGCAAGGACTTCGGCATGGCGCCTGGCTTCGGCGAGCAGGTCCTCCGGGTCGCAGACCCGCCAGACCAGGCCCATCCGCAGCGCCTCGTCGGCGTCGACCCATTCCGAGGACATCAGCAACCAGGCGGCGTTTTGCCGGCCCACCAGCTGCGGCAGCAGATACGACGAGGCCGCCTCGGGGGCCACGCCCAGGCTGGTGAAGGGGCACTTCAGCCGGGCCGTCGATGACATGAAAGCCAGGTCGGCGTAGCCGAGGATGGTGGCGCCGATCCCCACGCCGACGCCGTTCACCGCGCAGATCAGGGGTTTGGGGAACGCGGCGAGCGCGTCGATCAGGCCGGGAAATCCGTGCTTTCCGGGTGCGAAGTCCGGGCCGGTGATCCGCGCCTGCATCTCGGCGAGGTCGGTGCCCGCGCTGAACCCGCGGCCCGCTCCGGTCAGCAGGACAACGGCGACCTCGGGATCGTCGGCGGCGGCCAGGAGCGCGTCCGCCGTGGCGTCATACAGCGCTTCGTTGAACGCGTTGAGCGCCTCGGGCCGGTTCAGCGTGAGGGTGCGCACCCGGTTCTTGTCGTCGATCTGCAGCGTCACCGCTGCAGCCTAACGGCGAGCAGACGCAGAATCGCACCCGAGAACCGCCTTTGATGCGATTTTGCGTGTGCTCGCGACCGGTGGCGGTGCCCCGCTCAGCCGTTGCTGTAGACGCGGGTCGGCACGATCAGCACCACCGCGCGACGCTCCTTGGCCATGACGCGGTCGTATTCGTCCCAGTCGTCGTGGGTGCCGCCGGCGGAGGTGAACACCTCGCGCAGCAGCAGCCGCAACTGGTCGGCGTCTTTCAGCCAGCCCGGCGCGTCGTCGGGGCCGGCGAGCTCCGCGCGGCCCTCGACCGTCGCCCACTGCCAGCCGTTCTTGAACGTGACGGCCAGTTGCGGGCGGGCCCGCAGGTTGGCGAGCTTGACCTTGCCGTAGGTGGTGAAGGCCAAGCAGGGCTCACCGGTGGCCGGGTTGGGCAACTGCCCGACGTTGACCAGCGAAGCCTGCACGGTTCCGTCGGCGCGAATCGTCGACACCACGGCCAGACCGCTTTCTCCCTTGGCCAGCGCCACTGCCTCGTCGAGCGTTGTCATGAGCGATCCTCAATCCCGGAATGGTGTCCTGAACACGTAGCGGCTGGTCGGCACGGTGTCGATGTTCTCGTTGGCGCCGAATGCGGTTGTGCTGGCGACCATCCGGCCGAGCCGGTATTGCAGGTCGTCGTCGTCGGCGGCACCGAAGAACGCCTTCAGGTCGGTGATCGCTTCCTCGGGGAACAACTCCTCGACGATGCCCGCGATTCCCGGCGCGTCCGGGGTGAGGGTTCGCACCACCCAGTTCTGGGTATAGCCGAACGTCGACTGCGTCTCGATGGCCACCGAGGTGTGGTCGCCCTGCCACCGGGCCAGCCAGGTCGCCTGGTCCAGATGTGCGGGCCGGCGCAGCAACGCGATGTTGGCCAGACCCGTTGTCCGACAACCGGGTTCGGTCGGCGGCGCGGCGAGCGGGACCGACTCCGTCACCAGGTAGGCGGCCAGCTGCTCGCATTCCTGGCCGAGAAACTTGAGCGCCGCGTGTATCTGGTCGCCATAGCACTGCTGAGTCCACATGCTCACCACCGCCCCCGCCGGCGGATCCATCGTCGTCAGCGTCATCAGCGAGTGACGCACCGCGCTGTCACGGACGTTCACCTGCAGCCCGAACAGGCCCAGTTCCAACAGCGCGTCGGCGACGTGACCCCGTTGGCGGGCACACCAGTCGTCGTCCGGCTCCGGGCGCATCAATACCGCGATCACCTTTTCCATGCGCCGAACTTACCGCCGGCGATCGGCTATTTGACCGGGCGCACGTCGTGTTCCTGGCCGATCAATTTGCCGAGCGTCGCCGCCAGTTGCCGGTAGGACTCGTCGCGGCCGCTCGAGGAGCGAAACACCAGCCCGATCCGCCGCCCCGGGCGCGGCGCGGCGAACTGCGCGAGCCCGAGCCGGCTCCGGGCGGCCTCGACCGGCACCGCGCTCTGCGGAATGAGCGTCACCCCCAGCCCGCCGGTCACGCACTGCACCGCGGTAGCCAGCGACGCGGCGCGGGTGTTCGCCAACTCGGCCCGCACGCCCGCCTTTTGGCAGACGTCCAGCGCCTGGTCGCGCAGGCAGTGTCCCTCGTCCAGCAGCAGCAGCGGCAGCTCGGCCAGCGCGGCCGCGGGCACCCGGCGCTTGCCCGACAGCGGGTGACCGGGCGGCAGCGCCAGCACGAAGTCCTCGTCGTAGATGGGGATCGCCGTCATGCCCGCAGCGTCGGCGGGCAACGCGATCAGCGCCGCGTCGAGCGCCCCCTCGCGCAGCAGCCTGAGCAGCCGCCCGGTTTGGTCTTCGATCACCCGCAACGTGAGTGACGGCAGTTGGTCGGCCAGCCCGGCCAGCACCGTCGGCAGCACGTAGGGCGCCACGGTGGGGATCAGTCCCAGCCGCACGCCGGCCCGCAGCGGATCGGATGCGCCGGCGGCGGCGGCACTGAACGCGTCGACCGCCTCGACCACGGCCTGGGCCCGGGGCAGGAGCTGCGTCCCCTCCGTCGTCAAGAAGACACGCCGGGTCGATCTTTCGATCAGTTGCGTGCCCAGCCCCGCCTCCAACGCTGCCAACGCCTGCGACAGCGTGGACTGGCTCACGCCGAGAGTTGTTGCGGCGCTGCTGAAATGCTTCTTTTCGGCGACCGCGACGAACGCGCGGAGGCCGGCGACGGTGGGCTGATAGGTCTTATCGATCATGCCTATAAGTATAGTGTGATATATCACCTTTACTTCAAATGCGTGGGGCGGCATCATGGTGACAGACGGCTAATCTTGAATAATTCCAGTTAAGGAGTGACATGTCCCTGCTGACAATCGGCGACCAATTCCCCGCCTACCAGCTCACCGCGCTCATCGGCGGTGACCTGTCGAAGGTCGACGCCAAGCAACCGGGCGACTACTTCACCACCATCACCAACGAAGACCACGACGGCAAGTGGCGCGTTGTCTTCTTCTGGCCCAAGGACTTCACCTTCGTGTGCCCGACGGAGATCGCGGCGTTCGGCAAGCTCAACGACGAGTTCTCCGACCGCGACGCCCAGGTGCTCGGTGTCTCGATCGACAGCGAGTTCGTGCACTTCCAGTGGCGCGCGCAGCACGAAGACCTCAAAAAGCTGCCCTTCCCGATGCTTTCGGACATCAAGCGGGAGCTTTCGCTGGCCACGGGGGTGCTCAACGCCGACGGCGTCGCCGACCGGGTCACCTTCATCGTCGATCCGAATAACGAAATCCAATTCGTCTCGGCGACCGCCGGATCCGTGGGGCGTAATGTCGACGAGGTGCTGCGAGTCCTGGACGCGTTGCAGTCCGACGAGCTGTGCGCCTGCAACTGGCGCAAGGGCGACCCGACCATCGACGCCGGCGAGCTGCTCAAGGCATCGGCATAAGGGGGCGAGATGAGTGTCGAGAACCTCAAGGCCGCGCTGCCCGAGTACGCCAAGGACCTCAAGCTCAACCTGGGCTCGATCACGCGCAGCACGGTGCTGAACGAGGAGCAGCTCTGGGGTACCCTGCTGGCCAGCGCCGCGGCCACGCGAAACACCCAGGTGCTGGCCGAGATTGGCGCCGAGGCCGGCGACTACCTGTCGGCCGAGGCGTACCAGGCGGCACTGGGTGCCGCGTCCATCATGGGCATGAACAATGTGTTCTACCGGGGTCGCGGCTTCCTGGACGGCCAGTACGACGATCTGCGGGCCGGGCTGCGGATGAACATCATCGCCAACCCGGGTGTGGACAAGGCGAATTTCGAGCTCTGGTCCTTCGCGGTGTCGTCGATCAACGGGTGTTCGCACTGCGTCGTCGCCCACGAGCACACGCTGCGCGAGGCGGGGGTGGACCGCGAGGCCATCCTCGAGGCGCTGAAGGCGGCGGCGATCGTCGCCGGTGTGGCGCAAGCGATCGTCGCCGCCCAAACCCTGGCCGCCGTGGGCTGATCGCGCCGTCGTGACGAAACCCGCCTGGATCGAGCACGCGATCTGGTGGCAGGTCTATCCGCTGGGATTCGTCGGGGCATTTCCGGAGTCGTCCGAGCCGCCGCAGCCGATGTTGGCTCGGCTGCGGCGGCTCGTCGACTGGTTTGACCACGCCATCGCGCTGGGGGCCTCGGGGATCGCGCTGGGCCCGATATTCGCCTCGCGCACACACGGTTACGACACCACCGATCACTACCGGATCGATCCCCGGCTCGGGGACGACGCCGACTTCGACTATTTCGTCGCCGAGGCCCGTCGCCGCGGCCTGCGCGTCCTGCTGGACGGGGTGTTCAATCACGTCGGCGTGGACTTTCCGCGCTATCGCGACCAGGCACCGGGCTGGTTCAGCGGCGGTACGTTCGAGGGCCACTCGGAACTCATCACGCTCAACCATGACAACCTCGAGGTCATCGACTACGTCGCCGACGTGATGACGCACTGGCTGCGCCGCGGCGCGGACGGCTGGCGCCTCGACGCGGCCTACATTGTGCCGCAACGATTCTGGGCATCGACGCTGCCGCGGGTGCGCGAGCAGCATCCGGACGCCTGGTTCGTCGGCGAGCTCATCCATGGTGACTACGCCGCCGTGGTCGAGGCGGCGAAGTTCGACTCGGCGACCCAGTACGAGCTGTGGAAGGCGATCTGGAGCACCCTCAACGACGGCAACTTCTTCGAGCTGGACTGGGCGCTGCAGCGGCACAACGAGTTTCTGGCCCGGTTCGCCCCGCTGACGTTCATCGGCAACCACGACGTCACCCGCATCGCCAGCCGGCTCGACCGACCGGAGCACGTGGCCCACGCGCTGGCGATCCTGCTGACCGTCGGGGGTGTGCCCAGCGTGTACGCCGGCGACGAGCTCGGGTTCCGCGGCATCAAGGAGGAGCGGTACGGCGGCGACGACGCGGTGCGCCCCGAGTTCGGCACTCCCCCAATGGAATTAGATTCTTTCGGCGCCGAGATGTGGAGACTGCACCAGTTCCTCGTCGGGTTGCGCCGCCGTCACCCGTGGTTGCACGCGGCCTCGACGACCGCTTTGCGGCTGGAAAACCGGCACTACGTCTACGAGACGCGCAGCGGTGACAACGCGCTGCTGGTCGCGCTCAACATCGGCGACGAGCCGATGCGCCTGGCGCTGCCGAAGCTTGGGGTCGACCGCGCGCGGGTGGTCGCCGGGTCCTCGGCGCCGCCCCAGGAGGTCGTCGAGACATTGGTTGTCGAGC
Source organism: Mycobacterium sp. E796 (assembly GCF_001672815.1). Classification (GTDB taxonomy): domain Bacteria; phylum Actinomycetota; class Actinomycetes; order Mycobacteriales; family Mycobacteriaceae; genus Mycobacterium. The sequence goes on from NZ_LZKK01000374.1 coordinate 35,493, forward strand.
CGCACGGCTGGCGGATCTTAGGCCCGGCCTAGAGGCCTGTCAGCCGCGCCAAGGTCAGAGGGTCCTCCTGGCCGTAGAAGTAGTTGTCGAGCAGGGTGACGAAGTCGTGGTTATCGTCGGTCGCGTGGGCGAACAGCGTCATCGACGAGCGCAGCTTGAGGTCGTCGGGCGAACCGAAGATGTCGATGATCGAGCGGTCCTGCACGTCGTTGACCAGCTGAGTGCACTCGCGTAGTCGCGACCCGAGCAGCTCATGCTGCAGATAGGCGCGGGCTTCCTCGAGTGACGTGATGCCGTAGCGGGCCGCCATCGGACTGCTGCCCAGCCCGCGCAGTTGTGGGAAGACGAACCACATCCAGTGACCGCGTTTTCGTCCGTCGCGCAGCTCTTCGACGGCGGTGCGGTAGATCCCGGACTGTGCCGACACGAAACGTCTCAGATCGAATGGGTCGCTTGCCGATGCCACATGACTACGGTTGCTACATGGCCGTCAAGCGACGAATGCCCAAGGTGCGCGATCTGGCGCCGCTAATGCAATTCAAACGGCCGCAGCTCGACGCGACCAGGCGCCGCCTGGCCGCCGCGTACACCATCGAGGACCTGCGCCGCATCGCCAAACGCCGCACCCCCAGGGCGGCGTTCGACTACACCGACGGCGCCGCCGAGGACGAGCTGTCCATCGCGCGGGCCCGACAGGCGTTCCGCGACATCGAGTTTCACCCGACCATCCTGCGGGACGTGTCCAATGTGACCGCCGGATGGAACGTCCTGGGCCAGCCGGTCGTGCTGCCGTTCGGGATCGCGCCCACCGGATTCACCCGGCTGATGCACACCGAGGGTGAGATCGCCGGCGCGCGGGCGGCCGCGCGGGCGGGGATCCCGTTCTCGCTCTCCACCCTGGGCACCACGGCGATCGAAGACCTCGTCACGGCGGTTCCCCAGGGCCGCAAGTGGTTTCAGCTCTACATGTGGCGCGACCGGGACCGCTCGATGGCGCTGGTGAAGCGCGCGGCCAACGCGGGATTCGACACCCTGCTGGCCACCGTCGATGTCCCGGTGGCGGGCGTGCGGCTGCGGGACAACCGCAACGGCATGACGATCCCGCCGACGCTGACGCTGCGCACCGTCCTGGACGCGGTGCCGCACCCGAAGTGGTGGTTCGACCTGCTGACCACCGAGCCGCTCGCCTTCGCTTCGCTGGATCGCTGGTCGGGCACGGTCGGCGAGTATCTCAGCACGATGTTCGACCCCAGCCTGACCTTCGATGACCTGGAGTGGATCAAGGGCCAATGGCCCGGCAAGCTGGTGGTCAAGGGGATCCAGACGCTCGAGGACGCCCGCGCCGTCGTCGACCGCGGCGTCGACGGCATCGTGTTGTCCAATCACGGCGGGCGCCAACTGGATCGGGCCCCGGTGCCCTTCCATCTGTTGCCGACGGTCGCGCGTGAGCTGGGCAAGGACACCGAGATCCTGGTGGATACCGGCATCATGTCCGGAGCCGACATCGTCGCGGCGATCGCGTTGGGGGCCCGGTGCACGCTGGTCGGGCGTGCCTACCTGTACGGGCTGATGGCCGGCGGCGAGGCCGGTGTGGCCCGGGCCATCGAGATCCTGCAGAGCGGGATCATCCGGACGATGGGACTACTGGGCGCGACCTGCCTCGAGGAGCTGTCGCCCAAGCACGTGACGCAATTGCAGCGGCTGGGACCGGTTTCGCCGCCAGCGTAATGCCCGTAGCGCCGGGTGAGCCCAGCGTGCGGCTGGCCGCGCGCTCGCCGTCCAACGTGCGGCCAGCTTCACACTCGTGGCGAAATCGCGCCGGGAACAAAGGGGCACCCGCCTGGGTTAAGCGCATCAGACTCAACTTTTGGAGGATCGAATGGCTGAAGCCAACTCCGTGCCGGTGTTGTTCACCGGGACGATCGTGTTGCCCGGGATGGTGGTGCCGATTGCGCTGGACGACGCCGCGCGGGCGGCGATCGACGCCGCGCAGGCCAGCGAGTCGGGGCAGCTGCTGATCGCCCCCCGGCTGGACGACCGGTACCCGACCCACGGCGTGATCGCGAAGATTCTGCAGGTCGGCCGGATCGCCGGCGGTGGCACCGCCGCCGTCGTGCGTGGCGAGCGCCGCGCACACATCGGGGCGGGCGCGTCCGGGCCCGGCGCCGCGCTGTGGGTCGAGGTGACCGAGGCGCCCGAGCCGGAGCCGACCGACGAGATCAAGGCCCTGGCCGCGGAGTACAAGAAGCTGCTGCTGGCCATGTTGCAGCGCCGCGAGGCCTGGCAGATCGTCGACTACGTCAACAGCCTGACCGATCCGTCGGCGCTGGCGGACACGTCGGGGTACGCGTCGTACCTGACCGACGTGCAGAAGCGCCAGCTGCTGGAAACCGTGGACGTGGCCGAGCGGCTGCGTGTGCTGATCGACTGGACCGGCTCGCACCTGGCCGAGGTCGAGGTCAACGAGAAGATCGCCGAGGACGTCCGCGACGGCATGGAGAAGACGCAGAAGGAATTCCTGCTGCGCCAGCAGCTCGCGGCCATCCGCAAGGAGCTGGGCGAGGGTGAGCCCGACGGGTCCGACGATTACCGGGCCCGCGTGGAGGCGGCCGAGCTGCCCGAGAAGGTGCGCGAGGCCGCGCTGCGCGAGGTCGGCAAGCTGGAACGCTCCAGCGACCAGAGCCCTGAGAGCGGCTGGATCCGCACGTGGCTGGACACCGTGCTCGACCTGCCCTGGAACGTGCGGACCGAGGACTCGACGGACCTGGCCGCGGCGCGGGGCGTCCTGGACGCCGACCACCACGGGCTGGACGACGTCAAGGACCGCATCGTCGAATACCTGGCCGTGCGCACCCGGCGTGCGCAGCGTGGGCTGCAGGTCGTCGGCGGTCGTGGCTCCGGCGCCGTGATGGTGCTGGCCGGTCCCCCGGGCGTCGGGAAGACGTCGCTGGGTGAGAGCGTCGCGCGGGCGCTGGGCCGCAAGTTCGTCCGCGTCGCCCTGGGCGGCGTGCGCGACGAGGCCGAGATCCGCGGGCACCGGCGCACCTACGTGGGAGCGCTGCCTGGCCGCATCGTGCGTGCGATCGGCGAGGCGGGATCGATGAATCCCGTCGTGCTGCTGGACGAGATCGACAAGGTCGGATCCGACTACCGGGGCGACCCGAGCGCGGCGCTGCTCGAGGTGCTCGACCCGGCACAGAACCACACGTTCCGCGACCACTACCTGGATCTGGACCTGGACCTGTCCGATGTGGTGTTTCTGGCCACCGCCAACGTGATCGAGAACATCCCGTCCGCACTGCTGGACCGCATGGAGCTGGTGGCTATCGACGGCTACACCGAGGACGACAAGGTCGCCATCGCCCGCGACTACCTGCTGCCCCGGCAGCGGGAGCGGGCTGCCCTGAACGACGACGAGGTCACGGTGACCGACGCCGCGCTGCGCAAGATCGCGGCGGACTACACCCGCGAGCCGGGAGTCCGGCAGTTCGAGCGGCTGCTGGCCAAGGCGCTGCGCAAGGTGACTACCAAGATCGCCGACGAACCGGTGACGATCGACGAGCCCGACCTGGTCGGTTACCTGGGCCGTCCGCGGTTCACCCCGGAGTCCGCCGAACGCACGGCGGTGCCCGGCGTGGCCACCGGCCTGGCCGTGACCGGCCTGGGCGGCGACGTCCTCTACATCGAAGCGGGCGCCACCGACGGCGAGCCGGGTTTGCAGTTGACCGGTCAGTTGGGCGACGTGATGAAGGAGTCGGCGCAGATCGCGCTGTCCTACGTGCGCTCGCACGCCGCGGAGCTGGGCGTCGACCCCAAGGCGCTGGACCGGCGCATCCACGTGCACGTGCCGGCCGGTGCGGTGCCCAAGGACGGCCCGTCGGCTGGTGTCACGATGGTGACCGCGCTGGTGTCGATGGCCACCGGACGACAGGTGCGCTCCGACGTCGGCATGACCGGCGAGGTCACGCTGAACGGGCGGGTGCTGCCGATCGGCGGCGTGAAGCAGAAGCTGCTGGCGGCCCAGCGGGCCGGCCTGTCAACGGTTTTCATCCCGTCGCGCAACGAGCCGGACCTGGACGACGTCCCGGCCGAGGTGCTCGGCGCGCTGGAGGTCAAGCCGATGACGGACGTCGCCGACATTATCGCGCAGGCGCTCGAACCCGTGCCGCAGGCCGCGACCGTCGCCGCCTAGGAGGGCGCTGGCTGCCAGGCGCTTGTCGAAAACCTGGGAGTCCGCTGCCAATAAATCGGCCCGAGCGTGTTTTCGGCTCGGCCGACTCGGGTAGCCGAGGGACCAGGGGGTCATCCCCTATCCCTCGGCCCCACCCAGGAGCTTGGGGAGATAACTGAACAACACCGTCAATGCTGTTGCGCTGCGTGCGTCGCAGCCAAGCTGGACAAGGAGTTCACATGAACCTCAAGAAGATCACCGCAGCCGCCGCGATGGCCGGCGGCCTCGGATCCGCGGCGCTCGGGATCGGCGCCGGTTTCGCGCAGGCCGATCCGGGTCTCCCGGGCGTGCCGGGACCGGGCCCCAATGTGCCGGGTCCGAACGTGCCCGGCGGGGACCGTGACCTGCCGGGTCCGGGCCAGGGTCCGTTCATACCGGGGCAGCCGATTTGTAACCCTGGCGCGCCGGGTGTGAACTGCAACGCTCCGGGCAGCCCGCTTCCCCCCGGGCACGACAACTTCCCGCCGCCGGGGCACTACAACGACCCGGGCCGCTACGGGCTCCCGGCAACCTGGATTCCGCCCGTCGGTGACCCCGACGGCACCCAGCTTCCGGTCGTGTTCAACCCGGACGTGGGCCAGTGGGGCGTCAACACGTCCGCCGGTTTCCAGGCGTACACGCCCGCGGGCAACGCCGGCGGCAACGTGAACGGCGGAGGCAACATCGGTACCCCCCGCTAAAGCCGGTTCCTGAGAGCCGCAGTGTGGCAGCCGCCCCCAAAAAGGGGGCGGCTGTTCTCACATCGGCCGAGCCGGTAAATCCGCCGACGAAGTTCGAGTACGGGCCCGCGAAATTACAGGCTCGGCTTGTGTCGTACGTCGGGGTTAGGGTCGGCCATGGCCTACGACGAAGACCTGGCCAACCGGATCCGCGAACTCCTCGGCCCCCAGCGCGGCGTCGAGGAAAAGCGGATGTTCGGTGGTCTGGCGTTCCTGATCAACGGCAACATGTCGGTTGCCGCCAGCGGCCAGGGCGGACTGCTGGTCCGGGTGCCGCCGGAGGACACCGACGCGCTGCTGAGGCGCTCCCACGTCGGCCCCATGGTGATGGCGGGCCGGGAAGCGCGCGGGTGGCTGCGCGTCGACGCCGACGGCGTGCGAACCAAACGGCAACTGCAGGATTGGGTCACCAGGGGCGCCGGCTACGCCCGCGGCCTGCCGCCGAAGTGACGGCGGTTTGCTCGAAGACGGCGCGGGTAAGCGGTGCGGTGTGGACAACGACGAGGTGCGCCGGCCTTGACCGTGCGGATCGGCACCTCCGGATGGTCCTACAACCATTGGGCGGATGTGCTCTACCCGACCGGCTTGCCGGCCGCGCGCCGGTTGGCCCGCTACGTCGAGGTCTTCGACACCGTCGAGTTGAACGCGAGTTTCTATCGGTGGCCGAAAGATTCGACGTTCGCCGGTTGGCGCGAGCAGCTGCCCGACGGGTTCCGGATGTCGGTCAAGGCGCATCGCGGACTGACCCACTACCGCCGGCTGTCCTCGCCCGAACCGTGGATCGAGCGGTTCGAGCGCTGCTGGCAGCTGCTGGGCGACCGCTGCGGGGTGCTGCTCGTTCAACTGCACCCCGAGCAACAGCGTGACGACGCGCGCCTGGACGCCTTCCTGGGCAGCGTGCCCGAATCCATCCGCGTGGCCGTCGAGCTGCGCCACCCGTCTTGGAACGAGCCGGCCGTGTACGAATTGCTGGAACGGCGCCGCGCCGCGTACGTGGTGATGAGCGGCGCGGGGTTGGCGTGCGTGCCGCGCGCCACCACCGATCTGGTGTACGTCCGGATGCACGGCCCGGATCAGGACGCGATCTACGCCGGCTGCTACTCGCACGACGAGCTGCGGCGCTGGGCCGACCAGATCGCCGAGTGGGACCGCGACGGCAGGGACGTGTGGATGTATTTCAACAACGATCTGGGCGGCCACGCCGTGCGCAACGCGCTGTTCCTGCGCGGGCTGTTGGGTTGATGCCACTCAGGCGTCGCCGAGCTGGCCCAGGGGGGCCCAGCTGCCGTCGATGACGTCGGGTGGACGCTGCGCCTGCAGCCGCTCCCGCTCGGCCCGGCGGCGCTTGATCCGCAGCCGCGCGTCGGTCGGCATGGTGATCAGCTCGTCACACGTGAGGTAGTGGACGTCGTCGGCGACATCGAGCAGGTCGGCCGCGACTCGCCGGGATCCCAACTCGCGCAACGTCATCCGAAGCTCATGGGTGAACCGGAGGGTGGCGTCGTGGGCCAGCTCACGCGAGCCGCGCGCGTTGGTCGCCACTCGCCGTGCGAGCGTCGGAGGCGGCGCCGGCTCGGTGACCACCGCGGGGTCGGCCAGCTCGGCGGCCGCGGTCAGCAACATCGCCGGATCGTCGCTGAACACCGGGCTGGCCAGCTCGGCCTCCCCCGGCCCGCGGTGCCCGATCCTGGCGACGGCGGCGTCGAGGGCGGCGGCGGTGTCGGGAGACAGCGCACGGATGCTGCCGAGGTTGCCCTCGGCGGCCAGCGCACACAACGGCGGATCGCCTCGCAACGCCGCCGCCAGCTCGCCGGCCTCGGCCGCGATGCGGGTGCTTTCCATGATCATGCCCAGCCCCGACACCCGGGAAGCGGCGCGCGTGGGCTCCAGCGCCGCCGCGGTGACCCCCGAATCGATCAGCCACAGCGCCGTGAGGATCCAGCCCTGGTGGATGCGATCCCGCAGCAGCGGCACCCGGACCTCGATGGCGGCGTCCGGCAGCGCGGCCAGCTGCGCGGCACCGGCGTGTTCGGCCTTCGCGGCGGCGGCGTAGGCCAGCGTGTCGCGTTTGAGGTGGCGCATCACCGCCAGCGAGCGCGCGGTCACGACCGCTTTGGCGAGCGACCCGAGCGCCCCCTCGGCCAGCTTCGGCTCGCCGAACGGCAGGACGTCGCCGACCTGCGGCTGGTCGGCCAGGGCGTTCCGGGTGACGGCGTGCTGGTCCCACCCGGGCAGCTGGGTGGCGGCGACGACGTTGGCCGACACCCCGACGTAGGCGCGATGGCCGAAGACCGCGATCGCCCGGCTGCTCCACTCGTCGTCGACCACGCCGCCCAGCGCGAGCACCTGGCCCATCACCCGGCTGGCCGTGCGCAGCCCGCTGAGCTGGACATCGAGCGTTATCGGGGTGAGCGGGCCGGGCAACGCCTCGGCCAGCCGGGCGGCGCTGAACACCGGGAACCGGGGATCGATCCGGTCGTCGAACTCGCCCTCCATCCCGTCGGGGGCCGCGCTGCGCAATTCGTCGGACGGCCGGGGTCGCGGGAGGACCTCGACCGGAAGCGCCACCTGGCCGCCGTGGCTGAGCGCACCCTCCGGAAGGAGGCGGCGCCCGGCGAGGCCGCGTGCGGTGTCGGCGACCGCCTCGAGCGCTTGCCAGCCGAATTCGAAACCCCAATCCTCTTGCACCGCAGTGGTATCCATCTTCGGGATCAACTTCGACCAGCTGCGAACCCCGTTCAGTCGCGACCGCGGGCCGACGGATCGCAGCAGCCGCCACGCGGTGACCACGTTGGTGGTGTCGGGCGTGGCGAGGTCGACCGCGCCGGTGCGGTCGGTGTTCAGCGAGAAGACCAGGAACCGGACCAGGTCCTCGACGTGCAGGACACGCATCGGCCGGGTCGAGGCCGCGGAAATCCTCGTGCGCAGCAACGTCGCCACGGTGCGGCACACCATCCAGTCCAGCTGGCGGCCGACCGGCGGCGCGATGCGGACGACCAGGCTGGGCGCCCAACTCGTGGACACCAGCTCCTCGGCGGGTCGATACAGCTCCGGCCGGCCGGCGGCCTGGGAGACGAACAGCAGCCGCGCACCGGCGCGCGCGGCAGCGTCGGTTACGAGGGCGACCCCGTCGATGTCCGCGCCGCCGGGCGCGCTGGTGTCGATCGGGGCCAGGTGGATCACCGCGTCGGCCTCGTCGGCCAGGTCTTGCAGGACAGGGTCGCTCAGCTGCGCGCAAACAAACTCGACGCCCGGATCCAGGCAGGGATGGGGGTGCTCAGCAATCCCGCTGACCGTGTGCCCGGCAGCGATCAGCTGCCGTGCGGCCAGCCGCGCTACTGCGCCGGTGGCGTCGGTAACCAGGACGTGCACCTGGGCTCACCTCCCCCAACGTCCAACCCGACAATAGGCAAGTTGGTGTCACTTACGCGACCGTTGCCCCCGGATTGGGGACCTTTGGCCCGTGGCGATCAGCCCGGCCGGTTACCGCAGCGCCGCGTTGCCGTCCGGGGTGACGGCAACCTTGGCGCCACCGATATCTTCACGCACCGTCGCTTCGGCGGCACCCGGATCGGCGATGACGGCCAGGGTCCGGGCCCCGTCGGGCGTGCGCACCGCCAAGAACGCCTTCTCGGGTCGCCCCTCGCGGTCGAATGGTGTGGTCCAGGCTTCGACGGTCCCGACGCCGTCCCATTCGACCAGGCCCTCCCGGGTGGGCTCGTGGTCCACCGCCGGCTGCGCATCCTCCCAACGGAATTCGGCCGGCGGCTCGGTGCCGTAGACGCCGAAGCTGTGTTTGGTCAGGTAGCCGCCGTTGCCGGTGATGAGGCCGCGGCGCCCGGGGTTGGCCACCAGCAGCTCGGCCATGGTGGCGATCGAATGCATCACGTAGTTGCTCCACGGGCCGCCCGCGAAGGTCAGCCCGCCAGTGACGGTGAGCGGGCGGGCCGGGTCGTCGGCGCTAAGGCCCAGTTCGGCCGCGGCGACCTGAACGGCGGAGGGGAAGCAGGAGTACAGGTCGACGTAGTCGACGTTGTCGATGCCCAGGCCGGCCAGCTGAAGGGCCCGCGCGCCCGCGATCCGGATGGCCGCCGAGCGGTGCAGCTCGTCGCGCTCGGCGATGGAGGGGGTGTCGTGCGCGTCGGTGCCGGCGTGCGGGAACACCCACCGGTCGGCGGGGACTTGCAAGCGCTGCGCCTGCTCGACTGACGTCAGGACCAGGGCGGCGCCCTGGTCGACCATGTTGTTGGAGTTCATCAGCTTGGTGTAGGGCCAGCTGATCATCCGATTCTGCGGCCCGGGCCGCCGGATCTCCTCGGCGGTCACCGGCTTGCGGATCCACGCGTGCGGGTTGCCGACCGCGATGGCGTTGAACCGCGCCCACAGTTCGCTGATGCGCGTGAGGTGGCTGTCGACGGATTCGCCGTTGGCGATGCGAAGCGCCTGCTCGAACAGCGGGTAGACGAAGGACGGCAGGTTCAGCCCGCTCTTGAGCTCCGCGTCGCCGAACATCGGGACGTCCTCGCCGATCATCTCGGCGATCGGCACCGATTCGTCCTGCACCGTCCACTCGAGCCGGCCGCCCTTGGCCTTCAGGCCCCGGCGGGTGCGCCAGGTTTCGGCTCCGGCGAGCAGCACCACACCGGCCCGGCCCTGCTGGATGTCCAGGCAGGCGTGGTTGACCAGCGACTGCGGGACGTTGCCCCCGACCGGGCTGTACCGGGTCGTGTATTCCGCGGCGCCGAGCCGCTCGCCCAGCAGCAGCGCGGGGTCGCGGTAGTGCGCCGACAGCACGTTCACCACGCGGATGGAGTCCACGGCCTCGATCACGCGGGCATCGGCGGCCTCCCGGGCCGCGGCGGCCATCAGGTCCACCGGTTCGACCGAGCGCGCCGCCGGGTCGATTTCGTCGCGGTGGTTGACCTGGCCGTAGCCGATCAGCACCGGTGTCCTGGGATCGACGCTCATGCGACGAATTTAGCGTGACTATGAATCCGGCCCGCGATGGGCATCGAGCGTCGTTGGACTAATCGGCGGTCGCGAACAGCACGCCGTCGCGGATCAGCCGCTCGGTTTCGTCCGCGTTCATCCCGAGCAGATTCCGGCAGATCTCGCGGGTGTCCTGGCCGGGCAGGGGCGCCGGGCGCTGTGGGGCCGGCGGAATGTGCTGAAACGGTGCCGGTCCGGTCTCGGCGGGCATCGGGCGCTCGATCAGCGGATGAGTCATGTCGCTGAACAGCTTTCGCCCGGTCAGCTGGGGGTCTTCGAGGATGTCCGGCGGGCGGTTCATCGGACCGGCCGGGACCCCGGCCGCTTGCAGCAGTTCGGCGTTGCGCAGCGGGGTGCGGGTGCGGGTCCAGGCCGACACCAGGTCGATCAGCTCGTGGCGGTGGGCCAGCCGCGATTCGCCGGTCCCGAACCGCGGGTCGTCGACCCATTGCGGATGGTCGAGAAGGCCTGCGAGGCAGCGCCATTCGTCGTCGGTGCCGATGGAGATGACGCACCACTCGTCATCGCCCGCGCAGGGGTAGACCGCGTGCAGGCTGGTGTCGTGGCGGATCGGGCCGATGCCCGCGGCCAGCGCGGCCTCGGTGACGTACAGGGTGTCGAGCTGATTGATCACGACCTCGGCCTGCGAGACGTGGACGTGGGCGCCGCCGCCGGTGCGGTCGCGACGGATCAGCGCGGCGAGCGCCGCGATGGCGCTGACCCGCCCGACGACGTGGTCGGGGAAGATCGTCGTCGCGTCGTAAAAGGCGTGCCGCCCCGTGTCGGCCTGCACGTCCGCCCGGTCGTCCGCGTCCTCCGACGTCCACAGCCGGGTGACCCCGGTGGCGGCGCGGACCAAGGGACCGTAGCCCAGCCGGGTGCGCCAGGGGCCGCTGTCGCCGTAGGCGCTGCTGCCCGCGAGCACGATCCGCGGGTTGATGGCGCGCAGCGCGTCGTAGTCAAAGCCAAGGGAGGCAAGGGTTCCCGGCTTGAAGTTGGCGAACACCGCGTCGGCCTCGGCGACCAAGCGGCGGAAGATGGCCTTGCCCTCGGCGCTGCGCAGGTCCAGGCCCAGGCCGAGCTGGTTGCGGTGGGTCCAGGCGAATGACTCGCTCATGGCGTCGCCAGCGCGGGCCTGCCGTAGGCCGTCGGGATAGTCGGAGCTTTCCACCTTGATGACCTCGGCGCCCAGGTCGCTGAACAGCCGGCTGAGCTCGCCGCCCGCGACGATGATGCCCAGGTCGAGAATCCGCAGCCCGCTGAGCGGGTAGTCGCCGACCCTCCCCGACGGAGCGCGCACCAGCACCGGGTTACCGCGCCAATACGGTTCGTCCTGCCCCATGGCCGGGGCCGGCGTGCGGAAACCCGCGCGCTGCCTGTCGACGACGAAGTACCCGGTGGGCACGCTGGTCCGCACCCGCGGCAGCAGCTCGGCCTCGGTGATGGCGCCCACCTCTTGGAAATGTTCGGAGCCCAGCACCCAGGACGGCGGCAGCACCGCGGCGATCGGCACTCCGTGCGCCTGCCCCGCGGCGACCAGGTCCTTCATCGTCTGGTCGGCGAACAGGGCCTGGGCCAGCACGCTGATCTCGGGCCAGGCCGCCATCCGGGCGCCGATCGCGTCGTATTTGGGGTCCTGGAACTCGTCGGGCTCCCCCAGCCAGCGCCGCAACCCCCGCCACTGCCGCGGCGCCATCACGCACAACCGGACGTACCCGTCCTTGCATGGGCAGATCGGGTAGGCGTCCTGGTTCTTCGGGCGCCCGCGCCACTGCCCGCTGTGGCGGGTGCCGGCGGCGACCTGCCCGTGCGCGCCAAACGCGGGGTCGAGCGCCATCACGACCGCGTCGAACCGCGAGAAGTCGATGTAATCGCCCGTGCCGCAGCGCAACCGGTTGTAGTACGCGACGAGCGCCGCCCACGCCGCCTGCACCGCGGCGGTGGCCGAGGCGATGCCGTCCGGCGGCAGCACCGGGGTGCCGGTGGTGGGACCGGAACGCGCCAGCGAGCCGCACATCGCGAACAACACCGGATCGGTGGCACGCCACGCGGAGCGCGGACCCGTCTCGCCGAAGTCGGTGACCGACAGCACCACCAGGTGCGGATAGCGGGCCGCCAACTCCGCGCCCGATATCCCGAAGGCGCCGACGTGCCCGGCCAGGCCGCTGTCCACGACGATGTCGGCCTCGGCGGCCAGGTCGAGGAACCGGCCGCAGTCGTTGTCCTCGAGCGGGTCCAGCACCGCGGCCCGCTTGTTGGCGTTGTGCAGCGCGAACGGGATGCTGGCGCCGGCCAGCGCCGGCAGGTCGTCGCGCCCCAGGCTGCCACCGGGGAATTCGATCTTGAGCACGTCGGCGCCGAGATCGGCGAACAGGCGGGTGACGGCGTCGGCGCTGCCTCCGGACAGGTCGAGCACGCGCACGGTTTCGAGCAGCCCCTCCGCCATCCGCCCACCGTACCCGCCTGGTCAGGGGCCACCTGCGAGCAGTTGCGCGGCGGCCAAATGTGCAGCCGCCCAAGCCGGTTCGCGCGCGAATTTCGACCGGCTACGCTCGGTAGTTCTTGTTCACGATCCCGGATGGAGGCGCCCCGCCCAATGACCGCGCACTTGAGCTATGTCGAGGCCGTGGTAGTCGGCGCGTTCCAGGGCGTCACCGAGCTGTTCCCGGTCTCCAGCCTGGGGCACGCGGTGTTGGTGCCGGCGCTGGTCGGCGGGCAATGGGGCCGGGACCTCAACGTGTCCACGCCCGAATCGCCCTACCTCGCCTTCATCGTCGGCCTGCACGTCGCGACCGCCGCCGCGCTGCTGGTGTTCTTCTGGCGGGACTGGTTGCGGATCGTCGCCGGCTTCTTCTCCTCGCTGCGGTATCGCCGAATTCAGACGCCCGACGAGCGGCTGGCCTGGCTGATCGTCGTCGCCACCATCCCGGTAGGCCTGGCCGGGGTGGCCCTCGAGCACCTGTTCCGGACCACGCTGGGCAAACCCATTCCGGCGGCGGCTTTCCTGTTGCTCAACGGCATCGCGCTGTATGCCGGCGAGGTGCTGCGCCGCCGCGTTTCACCGGCCGGCGACGAGGAGCACGAGGACCATCGCGGCGAGGCCATCGACAACCGGCTGGCCCAGCTGCCGATGGGCCGCGGGCTGGTGATCGGCTCCTCGCAGATCCTGGCGCTGCTGCCCGGCATCAGCCGCTCCGGCATCGCGATGGTGGCCGGCCTGTGGCGCGGGCTCTCGCACGAGGACGCCGCCCGCTTCTCGTTCCTGCTTGCCACGCCGATCATCCTGGCGGCCGGGGTGTACAAGATCCCGGACCTGTTCGGGCCGCTGGGGGCCGGGATCGGCGGCCAGGTCCTAGCCGGCAGTGTCGCCTCGTTCGTCTGCGCCTACCTGTCTGTGCGGTTTCTGACGCGGTATTTCCAGACGCGCACCCTGACGCCGTTCGCGGTCTACTGCGCCGTCGTGGGCGGCGCCAGCCTCGTGTGGCTGAGCGTGCACTAGGCCGGGTTCGCCTAACCTGGGTTGATCGCGACCGAAGGTCGATCGACGAGTTCGGAGACTGTGCAATGCGCCGTGCCGAGGGGCGAGCAGCCGGGCCCGACCGGGAATCGGTGTGGGATTACCCACGGCCGCCTCGGGTGGAGCCCTTCACCGGGCTGATCACCGTGGAGCTGGGCGGCGAAGTGATCGCGTCGACCGAGCAGGCCTGGCGCGTGCTCGAGACCAGTCATCCGCCGACCTATTACCTTCCGCGGGAAGCCTTTGCCGACGCGACGCTGCGTGAGACGTCCGGAAGCTCGTGGTGTGAGTGGAAAGGGCAGGCCACCTATTACGACTTGGTGACCGCTACTACTACCGCAGCGAAGGCCGCGTGGAGCTACGTGAACCCGCCGCGCGGGTTTGCGTCGATACGCGGCGCGGTCGCGGTGCTGGCGGCGAAGGTCGACCGCTGCACCGTCAATGGTGAGGCCGTGGTGCCACAACCGGGCGGCTTTTACGGGGGCTGGATCACCAGCTGGATCACCGGTCCGTTCAAAGGCGTCCCCGGCTCCACTGGTTGGTGATGACGATTCAGACGGCCGGTGCGGGCGCGGCCCGCATCCGGCGAACCACGTTTCCAAGGATCTCGCTGCGAAGGCGTCGGGGCAGCGGCATGAGCGACGCGGTCAGAAACTTCGCCTGCAGACCGGGCACGACGGTGGTCCGCCGTCCCAGGGCCGAGAGGGTGGCTGTGGCGACTACCTCTGGCGTGGTCGCCGAATTCATGGTCATCCCGGCCCGCGCGCCGAAGCCGGTGTGCACGGGACCCGGTGCCACCGATATGACATCGACGCCTTGCGGCTTCAGCTCGCCGTGCAGCGCCTCGGCGAAGCTCTGGACGTAGGACTTGGTCGCCGAGTAGGTGGCCTGCCCTGGGACGCCCTGCCATCCGACGATCGACCCGAACAACACGATGCCCCCGCTCGCGCGGCGGGTCAGGCGCGGGGTGAACGCGTGCGTCAGCGCGGTCACCGCGGTGACGTTGACCGCGATCATCTCGAGCTCTGCCGCGAGGGCCAAGTCGGTGAACGGACCCACGGTGCCGAAACCCGCGGCAAGGACGACAAGGCCGACGTCTAAGTTCCTCGTCGCATCGGCCACCGCTTCGGCTCCGTTGGCGTCGGCGAGATCGGCTGCGACGACCAGGGTTTCGACCCCGGTGGCGGCATTGACTTCCCGCGCGATCGCTTCTAGCCGCGCCTGGTTTCGGGCCGCCAGCACCAGGTTGAGACCGCGGCGGGCCAGCTCGGCGGCGATCGCGCGGCCGATGCCGTCGCTGGCTCCAGTGACCAGGGCCCACGGTCCATAGCGGCTGCGAAATCGGCTGGCGTCCATTGCGCAACGATAACCATCCGATGTTATCGGTGTCAACATGCGGGGAGGGCCCCCTCGCTAGCCGATGCCGCGCTCGAAGGTGTCGAGTAAGCGGCCGGTGATCTGGCGCTTCTCGGGCTCCCCCAGGCCGCTCAGCGCCCCGTCCAAGTACAAGATGGCCAAACCGTGGACGGCGGCCCACGCCGCCTCGTCAAGCCCGGCCCGTTGGCGGGGATCGATCACTCCGGTCGCCACCAGGTCGTCGACGTAGCGGCGCAGGAGTTGAAACGGATGCTGTTCGCCCGCAACGTCTTCGGCAGCTTCGACGGCCTGGAGGCTGGCCGGGTGGGCCGCGAACGCGGTGCGAAACAGCCCGGGTTCGGCGAGCGCGAAGTCGACGTACGCCTGGCCGGTGGCACGGAATCTTGCCCGCGCCCGGCGCTTTCGATCACCGCGTGGCGGCACCGTGTTCAGGGCTTCGTGCATCATGGCGGCCAGCCGTTCCAAGGCGTAGCCGATGACCGCCTCGAGCAATTCGTCGCGGTTCGCGTAGTGACGGTAGGCGGCGGCGTTGCTCACGCCCGCCCGGCGCTGCACGTCACGCATGACCACCGCGTCCGGGCCACCCGCGCGGGCGAGTTCCACCGCGTGGTCAAGCAGAGCCCTTCGAAGGTCCCCATGGTGGTAGGTGTCGGTGGATGACCGCGTTCGATGCGTGTCTGGCCCTCGTGGCATGGCGTTATGGTGACATCGCCGCTCGGCGGTTCCGGGCGAGACTCACCGCAGTGTGCGGCACGGTTCGCCACATCATTTGGTGTGCGTCGTCTGGTCTTTGGTGAAACGCGACTGCGGTACCTCGTCCCACGTGGCTGGTAAAGCCGTGACGGCAAGCGTGCCGTAGTTGACGGATACGTCACCGAGCCGGCCGCGCAGGCGTCGGTAGATGACCCCGTGTGCACCATCGGCGATGTAATCGCGCAGCGAAGCTTCGCTGTCGAAGGCTCCGAACGTCCGGAATCTTGCGCGCTCCCAGTCGATATCGAACCCGAAGCGAATCATGCCGGGAAAGGCTTTAGCATGCTCGATCACCGAGGGTATGGCCACCGCGAAGGCCGTCAGATGTTTCATCCGCCGTACCTGCAGTTGCAACCACACCGACGGATAACCGTCCGCACCCGGTTGCGTCGTCGGCATCGGGTTCTCACCGTCGTACATCACTTTCACCGCTGACGCCTCCCTGCGATGTTATCGCCGTAAACATACCAGGATGACGCGTCGCGGGCAACGGCGGGCGTCCAGTCGCGTGCGGACCGACTCAGACCGGCGCGCAGCGGTAGTGCACCTGTCGCACGGGTGCGTCACCGAAAGTCTCTGTGCGACAGGCTCCGTCGAACCGCCACCCGTCGCGTTCGTAGAACCGGCGGGCGCCGAGGTTCCCGTCCAGCACCCACAGGACGGCTCCCGCCACACCGAGCCGGCGCAGCCGCTCCCGCGCGGCGGCCATGAGCAGCCGCCCGATGCCGGTCCGCACGTGCGCGGGGTCGACGTAGATCGCCATCAGCTCGCCGAAATTCGGGAACTCCATCTCGCTGCACAGTCCCGTGGTCGCCAGGCCGCGGATCGCGGAACCGTCGACCGCGACCACGGTTGACGGCAGCCGAAGCCCGACCCGACCAAAGGTGTAGCGGTCGGCGAAGAACTCGGGCGTCAGGCCGTCGAGGTAGGCCTGGTCGATCAGCCCGCGATACGCCGACTGCCACGACCGGACCTGCACCCGGGCCACGTCGCGTGCGTCGGCCGGGACGGCCGCCCGCACCTCGATCACGGGTGCAGTATCGGGCATAATCGCCAAAATTGACACCCGTCAACTCTCGGGAAGGACGACGAAGATGGCAGACACGGCTTCAATTGGCGTGAAGGTGCGCGACAAGGTCGTCGTCATCACTGGCGGCGCCCGCGGGATCGGGCTGGCCACCGCGACCGCGCTGCACAACCTGGGCGCCAAGGTCGCGATCGGCGACATCGACGAGGTGCGGGTGAAGGAATCGGGCGCCGCGCTCGGCCTCGACGTCTACGGGAAGCTCGACGTCACCGACCCGCATTCGTTCGCGGATTTCCTCGATGAGGTGGAGCGCCAGCTCGGCCCGATCGACGTGCTGATCAACAACGCCGGCATCATGCCCGTCGGGCGGATCATCGACGAGCCGGATGCGGTCACCCGCCGCATCCTCGACATCAACGTCTACGGCGTCATCCTCGGCAGCAAGCTGGCGGTGCAGCGCATGGTCCCCCGCCGATCCGGGCACGTCATCAACGTCGCGTCCCTGGCCGGCGAGCTCTACATCGTCGGCCTGGCCAGCTACTGCGCCAGCAAGCACGCGGTGATCGCGTTCACCGACTCGGCCCGCCTCGAATACCGCTCGGCCGGTGTGGAGTTCTCCACGGTGTTGCCAACCTTCGTCAACACCGAGCTGGTCGCCGGGACACCCGGCATGAAGGGGTTCCGCAACGCCGAGCCCGCCGAGATCGCCGACGCCATCGTCAGGCTGGTGGCCCACCCCAGGCCGCGGGTGCGGATCACCAAGGCCGCCGGCGCGATGGTCGTCTCCCAGAGATTCTGGCCGCGCAGGATCGCCGAGGGGCTCAACCGCCTGCTCGGCGGCGACCACGTCTTCACCGACGACGTCGATGTCGAGAAGCGCCGGGCCTACGAGGCGCGGGCCCGCGGGGAGGAGTAGTCGGCGATCGTGAGCGCGGCGCAGCCGGGTGAAGCGGGTCGCCGCCATCGGGAGTAGCTCGCCGACAAGCGCCGTTCACCAAAGACACGGACAATCGGGCGGGTGACCGCAGAAACCTCGACCACGAATGCCGCAGCCCTCTCGGACGACGAGCTCGCTCTCATCGACAAATATTGGCGCGCAGCCAATTACCTCTCGGTCGGCCAGATCTACCTCCTGGACAACCCGCTGCTGAGCGAACCGCTGTCGTCCGAGCACGTCAAACCCCGGCTGTTGGGTCACTGGGGCACCACGCCTGGGCTCAACCTCATCTACGCGCACCTGAACCGGGTCATCCGCAACCGCGACGCCAGCGTCATCTACGTCACCGGGCCCGGCCACGGCGGGCCCGGGCTGGTCGCCAACGCGTACCTGGAGGGCACCTACTCCGAGGTGTACACCGGCATCGAGGAAGACGCCGAGGGACTGCGAAAGCTGTTTCGGCAGTTCTCCTTTCCCGGCGGCATCCCGAGCCACGTCGCGGCCCAGACGCCCGGGTCGATCCACGAGGGCGGCGAGCTGGGCTACGCGCTGGTGCACGCCTACGGGGCGGCGTTCGACAACCCGGACCTGGTGGTGGCGTGCGTGGTGGGCGACGGCGAGGCCGAGACCGGGCCCCTGGCCGCCGGCTGGCACTCGAATAAGTTCCTGAACCCGGTCACCGACGGCGCCGTGCTGCCCATCCTGCAGCTGAACGGCTACAAGATCGCCAACCCGACCGTGCTGGCCCGCATCCCCCACCCCGAACTGGAATCGCTGCTGCGCGGCTACGGCTACCGGCCCATCACGGTCGCCGGTGACGACCCGGCCAACGTGCACCAGCAGCTGGCCGCCGCCCTCGACGACGCCTTCGACGACATCGCGGCCATTCAACGCGCCGCCCGTACCGGAAGCCGTGCGGAGCGGCCCGTCTGGCCGATGATCGTGCTGCGCACCCCGAAGGGCTGGACCGGCCCCAAAGTGGTCGACGGCAAGAAGGTGGAGGGCACCTGGCGGGCCCACCAGGTCCCCTTGGCCGAGACCCACGACAACCCGGCCCATCGCGCGCAGCTGGAGGAATGGCTGCGCAGCTACGGGCCCGAGGAGTTGTTCGACGCCAGCGGCGCGCTGCGCCCCGAGCTGCGGGCGCTGGCGCCCCGCGGTGATCGCCGGATGAGCGCCAACCCGCACGCCAACGGCGGGCTGCTGCTGCACGACCTCGACCTGCCCGACTTCCGCGACTACGCGCTGGCCGTGGCGCAGCCGGCCGCCGAGACGCACGAGGCCACCCGGATGCTGGGCACCTTCCTGCGCGACGTGATCGCGCGCAACCCGGATCGGTTCCGGCTCATGGGCCCCGACGAGACCGCCTCCAACCGGCTCGACGCCGTCTACGGGGCGACCGACAAGGTGTGGCTCTCGGAGATCGGGCCCGACGACGAACACCTCGCGCCCGACGGCCGCGTGATGGAGGTGCTCTCCGAGCACCTGTGCCAGGGCTGGCTCGAGGGCTACCTGCTGACCGGACGGCACGGCCTGTTCAACTGCTACGAGGCGTTCGTGCACATCGTCGACTCGATGCTCAACCAGCACGCGAAGTGGCTGGCCACCAGCCGGGAACTGCCGTGGCGGCGGCCCATCGCGTCGCTGAACTACCTGCTGACCTCCCACGTGTGGCGCCAGGACCACAACGGCGCGTCGCATCAGGACCCCGGATTCATCGACCTGGTCGCGAACAAGCGGGCCGAGCTGACGCGGGTGTACCTGCCGCCGGACGGCAACACGCTGCTGTCGGTGGCGGACCACTGCCTGCGCAGCCGCAACTACGTCAACGTGATCGTCGCCGGCAAGCAGCCCGCGCTGGCCTATCTGGACATGGACCAGGCCATCGCCCACTGCGCGCGGGGCCTGGGCATCTGGCCGTGGGCGAGCACGGCTAAGTCTTTAGGCGCCGAGCCCGACGTGGTGCTGGCCTGCGCCGGGGACATCCCGACGCTGGAAGTGCTCGCGGCCGCCGACATCCTGCGGCGCGAACTACCCGGCCTGGCGGTCCGGGTCGTCAACGTCGTCGACCTGATGCGGCTGCAGCCGGAATCCGAGCATCCACATGGCTTGCCGGACAAGGAGTTTGACGCGCTGTTCACCCGCGACAAGCCGGTCATCTTCGCCTACCACGGCTACCCATGGCTGATCCACCGGCTCACCTACCGGCGCACCAACCACCCGCACATCCACGTGCGGGGCTTCAAGGAGCGCGGCACCACGACGACGCCGTTCGACATGGTGATGCTCAACGACCTCGATCGCTTCCATCTGGTCATCGACGTCGTCGACCGGGTGGACGGGCTGGCCAGCCAGGCCGCCGTGCTGCGTCAGCGCATGGTCGACGCCCGCCTCGCCGCTCGCGCCTACACCCGTGAACACGGCGAGGACGACCCGGCGATCTCGGGGTGGACCTGGGAAGCGGACTGAGCTGGGCGGGGCTGCCCGATGGTCTGGCACCCTCCCGAACCTGCACCACGCGACCTACCCCGATAGCGGCGACCCACCGCGCGGCTGCCTGGCCATCCCTTCGGCAGCGGACGAATGGCTTCGGGCGTACCAACGGTTTGCCCAAAGGCCAAAATACCGGGCGGAAACTCGTTACAGTGCCTTGCACCGGAAGTTCGGTACTGTCCGGACAGGAGAATCCTTATGTCGTATCTGGTGGCGGCACCCGAGTTCTTGGCGTCGGCGGGAACGGATCTGTCCAACCTCGGCTCAGCGTTGAGCGCCGCGAAAGCGGCCTCGGCGACCCCGACGACTGGCGTGCTGGCCGCGGCTGCGGATGAGGTGTCGTTGGCCATTGCGGCGGTGTTTTCCGCTCACGGTCAGCGCTTCCAGGCGCTAGGGGCACAGGCGGCGGTGTTTCATGACCAGTTCGTGCAGCTATTGGAGGTCGGCGCAGGGCGGTACGCATTGGCCGAAACGGCGAATGCCTCGCCTTTGCAGGGTGTCGGGCAGGGCATCATCCCTGGCTTCGGCAGCACAAACCTCGGTTTCGGGAACAACGGCAGCGCAAACCTCGGCAGCGGAAACCTGGGCGCCTTCAACGTGGGAAGCGGGAACATTGGCAACAACAATGTCGGCTTCGGCAACTTGGGCAGCAACAACATGGGCTTGGGGAACCACGGCAATGGAAACCTCGGCTTTGGGCTCACCGGCAACAACATGGTGGGCGTTGGCGCGCTGAATTCCGGCAGCGGAAATTTCGGCTTCGGGAACTCGGGTAACAACAACATCGGGTTCTTCAACTCGGGTAATAACAACGTCGGCTTCTTCAACTCGGGCACTGGTAACTTCGGCTTCTCGAACTCGGGCAACACCAACACAGGGTTCTGGAACGTGGGTGAGGTCAACACCGGCTTTGCAAATTCGGGTGACTACAACATGGGTTTTGCAAACCCGGGCGACTACAACATGGGCTTCGGGAACGCCGGCACCAACAACATGGGCTTCGAGAACACGGGCTCGGACAACACGGGAAGCTTCAACGCGGGCGACTTCAACACGGGGTGGGGAAACTCGGGCGACATCAACACCGGCTTCTACAACTCGGGCAACCTGAACACTGGTTTCGGCAGCTCGGTCAACCAGACTGGTCCGAACTCGGGCTTCGGAAACACAGGCACCGGGAACTCGGGGTTCTTTAACCAGGGCCTCAACAACTCGGGCTTCTGGAACTCGAACACCGGCCCCGGCTGCCACAAGACTGGGTTCTTCAACTCGGGGAGCGGCGTATGGGACACCGGCATCGGGAACTCGGGCAACGCCGACTACAACACGGGCTTCTTCAACTCGGGCGTCGGCGGCTACAACACGGGCTCCTTCAACTCGGGCATGGACAGCTCCGGGAGCTTCAACACGGGTAATGACCAGTCGGGTTTCTTCGGCCTGTTCTGACGTTGCAATGAGCGAGTGCGTGAGCGACTCGAGCGAACCCGTGAACTGGAACCCCCCGATCGCCCGCGGCTACGCGGCGCGGGGTTCGCCGGTGGCACCGGAAGGCTCGCCGTAGTCCCTCGGCTTGTCGGCGTCGATATGCCAGATCCAGTTGCCGTAGAGGGGCCGGTCAACGGCCAGGGCGCCCAACGGTGCGATGACCAGGATCGAGACCAGCGTCCACACCGTCGTAGCCATGAGTTCTCCCTCCGCCGAGTGTGTAACCGTCTTAGATAGTTACAGCTTGCCAGTGCGCGTGAAACCTGTCAAGGTGGTTACATGAAGTTCGTCTACGTGAGCGGGCGGCGGTGTTTGGACTTCGCGGGCACGCTGAAATATCGGGGCTCGGCGCGTCGCGAGGAATTGTTGACCGACCCGCAGCGGGTGTCGGACTGGGCGGTCGGTGCCGGGCTGGTCGATACGCCGCTCGAGATAACCGACGATGAAGTCGCGGCGGCGATCGCGGTGCGCGAAGCCATCTACCGGGTCGTCGTGGCGGGGCTTGAGGGCGGCCGGCCCGACGCCGCCGATGTTGATCTGTTGAATGCGTACGCATCCCGACCCCAGCTCACGCCGACGTTGCATCCGGACGGATCGGTCAGCCGCAGCGGTACCGTGCAGCAGCTGCTCGCCGGCCTGGCCGCCGACCTCCTCGACCTTTATGCCGGACCCGACATCGGCAAGGTCAAAAAGTGCTCCCACCCCGGCTGCACGCGCCTGTACGTCGACGCGTCGCGAGCCCAGAACCGGCATTGGTGCGGGATGAGCACCTGCGGCAACCGAGCGAAGGTCCAGGCCTTCCGCGCCCGCCAGCAAGCCGCGGCTCAGCCTTCCTGAGCGACTGAGCTGGGCGAACGCGACCGGCAGGTAAGCTGGCCCGATGCCCGACGCGACGGTTGCCGACACCGATTTCGTAGCGCCGCACCCGTTCCGGTTCCATCTCGACATCGCCGTCGTGGTCATCGTGCTGGTGCTGACCAACCTGATCGCGCACTTCACCACGCCGTGGGCGAGCATCGCGACCGTGCCCGCCGCCGCCGTCGGGCTCGTCGCCTTGATGCGTTACCGCGGGTTGGGCTGGACCGACCTGGGCCTCGGCCGTGAACACTGGCGGCCCGGGCTGGCCTATGCGCTTGGCGCCGTGGCCGTCGTGGCGTCGGTCATCGCGATCGGCATCCTGCTGCCGATGACCCGGCCGATGTTCCTGAACAACCACTACGCCACGATCTCCGGCGCCCTGATCGCCTCGATGGTCATCATCCCGCTGCAGACCGTGATCCCCGAGGAGCTCGCATTTCGCGGGGTGCTGCACGGCGCGCTGAACCGGGCCTGGGGCTTTCGGGGGGTGGCGCTAGGCGGGTCATTGCTGTTCGGTCTGTGGCACGTCGCCACGTCGCTGGGGCTCACCAGCAACAACGTCGGCTTCACCCGGCTGTTCGGCGGCGGCTTCGTTGGGATGGTGGCCGGCGTGACGCTGGCGGTCCTGGCCACCGGGGCGGCCGGCTTCGTCTTCAGCTGGCTGCGCCGGCGAAGCGGCAGCCTGATCGCGCCGATCGCGCTGCACTGGTCACTGAACGGGCTTGGCGCCCTGGCCGCGGCGCTGGTCTGGCACCTGTCGACCTGAGCGGCTAGACCAGCAGCACCGCGGCGCCGGCGATTCGACCGGCGCTTAGATCGCTCAGGGCCTCGTCGGCCCGGGCAAGCGGATATTCCGGCGTGGTCACCTCGATGCGATGTTCGCCCGCGAAGTCAAGGAATGCGCGCGCGTCGGCCCGCGTGTTCGACGTGACCGATCGGACCTGGCGCTCCTGGAACAGATGACGCTGATAGTTCAGCGGCGGGATGTCGGACAGGTGGATGCCCGCGATCGCCAGGGTGCCACCGCGGTCCAGCGCCTGCAGCGCGGGCAGCACCAGCTCGCCGACCGGCGCGAAAAGGATCGCGGCGTCCAGCGGCACCGGCGGCGGATCGGCCGCGCCCTGGGCAGACGCGGCGCCGAGTTGCAGCGCCAGCTCGCGCGCCTCGGCCCCGCGGGTCATCACATGCACCTCGGCGCCCTGCGCCAGCGCGACCTGCGCGGTGATGTGGGCGCTCCCGCCGAAGCCATAGAGGCCCAGCCGCCCACCGGGAGGCAGCTCCGCGCGCAGCAGCGACCGGTATCCGATGATGCCCGCGCACAACAATGGCGCCAGCTCGGTGTCGCTGTAGCCGCTCGGCAGGTGGTGCGCGAAAGCGGCCGGGACGGTGGCGAATTCGGCGTATCCCCCGTCGGCGTCCCACCCGGTGTAGCGGGACTCCGGACAGAGGTTCTCGTCGCCGCGGCGGCAGTACTTGCACACGCCGCAGGTGTGGCGCAGCCAGGCGATGCCCACCCGGTCGCCCGTTTTGAACTCGTCACCGGCCTCGGCCCCGACTTCGACGACCTCGCCGACCACCTCATGGCCGGGCGTAACGCCGGTGCGGTGCACCGGCAGGTCGCCTTCGGTGACGTGCAGGTCGGTGCGGCACACGCCGCACGCCCGCACGGCTACCAGCAACTCCGACGGTGCGGGCCTGGGCACCTCGGCGGTGACTTGTTCGAGTGGGCCGCTCGCCATGGGGCCGGGGCGGCGCACCCGCCAGGCGCGCATCGTCGTCGTCGTTACCGCTTCGGCCATCACCCCATCATGCCGGTATCCGGAACGGCCGCAACGGGTTAGGCCGGGTCAGGCCCGGCGAACCATCCCGACGACCCAGAGCAGGATCACCGCGCCGAGCAGCGCGGTGAAGAAGGTGAAGATGATCCCGCCGCCCGCGGTGTTGACGAAGAAGCTCAGGATGAAGCCGCCGATCAGCGCGCCGACGATGCCGATGACGATGTCCATCAGGATGCCGGCCCCGCTGCCCCTGATGATCCTGCTGGCGAGCGCCCCTGCCAGCCCGCCGATGATGATGTAGCCGATCCAGCCGACGCTGGTCGTTGTCGTCGAGCGGGCGAGAAAGTCGGTTGCTGCCATGACGTCCATGCGGGTCTCCTTGCAATCGAGGGCAAAGCCAGCTCACTGCTGAACCGCGATTGCGTATACCCGCTTTGCGTAAAGCTACGTGTGTCTAATTAGGCGGCATCAGGCGCCGTACCGGGTCGGGTGTGAATCGTCGGCGCGGCGCGTGAGCTCCGGGCGGGAAAATCGCCGGGATTTCGCCCTGGGCGCCCACTCAAGGCCCGGAGTGCACACTCGGCCGAATCAGGCCGGCAAAGCCCGCTGCGCCGCCGGAGTATACCCGCTTTGCGTAAAGCTACGTGTGTCTAATTAGGCGGCATCAGGCGCCGTACCGGGTCGGGTGTGAAT
>NZ_LZKK01000375.1 GCF_001672815.1 Mycobacterium sp. E796
GTCAATCCTCGCGTCGGGATCCACGTGTCCGTCGGGAGCGCCCTGCCGGGCTGGGTCGCCTACGACGACGCGTTGGCTCTTTTGGTACAGGTCGCCGTAAGTGATCGTGCCGCCGTCCGCGACGACGAGCGCCGGCGACTCGGCGGCGGTGCTCGCGTGGTCGGCGATGTTCACCAGCGGACCTCGCGAGGGCTCAACTCGCCGGCGCGCCGTCGGTGGCCGAGGCCGCCGCCGCCTGGCGCCGGGCCTGCTCGGACGGCAGCACCTTGTCCTTGAAGACCGTCTGGATCAGTTGCTGTACGTCCTTGCTGAGCGCCGACAGCGCGACCAGATCGTTGGAGCTCTGCCAGTGCACGCGCATGCCCATCAGCTCCCAGGCCCGCTTCAGGTTGGCCTTGGTGGCCAGCAGCGTCGTCATCGGCGCCTGGGCGATGTGGCGGGCGATGGCGTCGGCCCGCGATTCCAGTTGGTCGCGGGGAACGACCTCGTTGACCAGGCCGACCTCCAGCGCCTTCTTCGCGTCGATGACCTCGGCCAGGTACAGGTAGTACGCCGCGCGCCGCCAGTTCATGAAAACCCATGGCTCGATTGAGCATTCGCCGGACGGCATGCCGAAGCCCTGCAGCGGCGGATAGGAGAAGTACGCGTCCTCGGCGGCGATGACGATGTCGGTGGTCAGCCCGTAATGCGTGCCGCCGCCGACGCAATAGCCGTGCACGGCCGCGATGGTCGGCTTGGAGAACTCCCAGAGGTTCAGGATCGGCTTGACGAACAGGTCGGTCTGCGGCTTCCAGGGTGTTCCCATCACCTGTGCGGCTTCGACCATCGCCGGATAGTCGACGGAGTTGTTGCCGATGGCGTGCCCGGAGCAGAAGCCCTTTCCGTTGGCTTTGAGGATCAGCACCTTGATGTCGTAGTCGCGGTCGGCGTCCAGTAGTGCGGCGTCGACCTCCTCGGACAGCTTCTGGTCCTGGGCGTTCGCCTTCTCGGGCCAGTTGAGCGTGACGCGTGCTATCGGGCCTTCCTTTTCGTAGACGATTCTCTCGCGGGTCTCGTTGAGATCCATGTGTTTTGCGTCCCTTTCTTATGACGTTATGACGCCGATTTCGGCGCCGATGTCGTAGGTGGTCCCGACCTGTCCGGTCCACTGCACGATGCCCGAGGCACCGGCCTCGACTTCCTGCTCCACCTTCTCGGTGGCGATCACATAGATGGGCGTGCCCTCCTCCACGCGCTCGCCGGCGTCGACGAGAAGGCCGGTGAGCTCGGCCTCCGACACGGCCACCGACACGCGCGGGATACGAATGACGAAGTCAGCCATGAACTTTGGCCCGGTCTAAGGTTCGCTGGGCCGCGGCGACGATGCGCGCCGGCGACGGGTACACCTGCGCCTCGAGCGCCGCGGCGGCCGGGTTGGGGACGAACCGGGCGGCGACGCGCTCGATGGGCGCGGCCAGCTCCCCGAACAACTCCGACTGCAGGGTGGCGGCGATTTCGGCCCCGGGGCCGGCGAATTGGACGGCGTCGTGCACGACCACGACCCTCCCTGTGCGGCGCGCGGATTCAACAATGGTTTCGACGTCGAGGGGCACCAGCGTGCGAAGGTCGACGACCTCGGCGCTGACACCCTGTTCTGCCAGCGTGTCCGCCGCCGCGAGCGCGTCGTGCACGGGGCGCCCGTAGGCGATCAGCGTTACGTCGGTGCCGGGCCGCTTGACGTCGGCCTGGCCCAGGGGGATCGAGAACCCGGGTTCGACGGGCACGGGACCCTTCTTGCCCTGCAGCCGGATCGTCTCGACGAAGAGGCAGGGGTCCTCGTCGAAGATCGCCGATGTGAGAAGGCCTTTCCCGTCGCGCGGGGTGGACGGGACGATCACCTTCATGCCGGGGATGTGCATGAACCACGCCTCCAGGCTCTGCGAGTGCGTGGCGCCGGTGGCGAGCCCGGCGTAGACCTGCGTGCGGATGGTGATCGGCGCCGTCGTCCGCCCGGCCGTCATGAACCGCAATTTCGCGGCGTTGTTGATCAGCTGGTCGGCGGCGATGCCGATGAAGTCCATGATCATGATCTCGGCCACCGGCAGCATCCCGTCGATCGCCGCACCGATCGCGGCACCGACGATCGCGGCCTCGGAGATGGGCGTGTCCAGCACGCGTTCGTGGCCGTACTTCGTCGACAGCCCCGCCGTCGGTCCCGAGGCGCCGGGATCGGCGATGTCCTCACCGAGCAGGAAGACGCGATCGTCGGCCGCGAGCGCCTCGTCGAGCGCGAGGTTCAGCGCCTCGCGCATCGTCATCTCTTTGTCGGCCATGCGTTTACACCGGGTACCTGATCGGGGTCGCGTACACGTCGCGGTCGAGTTCGTCGATCGAGGGCCACTCGGCGGCCATGACAGTCGCGAGCGCGTTCTCCACCGTCGCCGACGCCTCCTGGTCGATGCGGTCGAGCTCGTCGGCGCCGCAGATGCCGGCTTGGGCGAGGTGGTTGCGGAACCGCGGCACCGGATCGGCCGCCATAGCCGCGGCCAGTTGCTCCTTGGGGATGTAGGGCATCCGGTCGCCGAAGTAGTGGCCGCGGAAGCGGAACGTCACGCACTCGATGAACGTGGGTCCCGCGCCGGCGCGAGCCCGCCGCAGCGCGTCGTCCAGAGCCGATTTCACCGCCAGCGGATCGTTGCCGTCGAGGCGCACCCCCGGCATGCCGTAGCCGGCCGCCCGTTCGGCGACGTGCTCGAGCTTCATCGTGTCCGAGGTCGGCGTCATCTCGGCGAACAAATTGTTCTGGCACACAAAGACCATCGGCAGGTCCCACAGCGCGGCCATGTTGGCGGCTTCGTGGAACGAGCCGGTGTTGGTAGCGCCGTCGCCGAAGCTGACTACCGTCACGCGGTCGAGACCCTTGCGCTTGCCGGCCATCGCCAGCCCCACGGCCACCGGCGGTCCGGCGCCGACGATCCCGGTCGAGAGCATGACGCCCTTGGCGGGGTTGGCGATGTGCATCGTCCCGCCCTTGCCGCGGCTCGCGCCGGCCGTGCGCCCCATCATCTCCCCGTAGATCTCCTCGAGCGGGACCCCCTTGCCGATCAGGTCGTGCAGCCCGCGGTAGGTCGTCACCAGCTGGTCGTCGGGCCGAAGCGACGCCCCCATCGCGGCGGCGATGGCCTCCTGGCCGCGCGACGGCCAGTACACGCACATGAACTCGCCGGTGCCGATGCCCTTGGAAAGCCGATCGTCGGCCGCCTTCATCAGGACCATGAGTTCGTAGAGGCGACGCGGAACGTCTTTTGCAGAGTCGCTAGCGGATCGAGCGTCGCTCACCGAGTCCCCTCCACTTCCGTTGCGCGGCAAAGTCTTACGTGCCCGACCACGGCTTGACCTTCAGGAAGCCGCCCCCGTCCACACGGAGCTGCTGGCCGGTGACATAGCGCGCCGCGTCCGAGGCGAGGAACAACACGGCCTCGCTGATGTCCTCGGGCTCGACGTAGGGGATGGGCATCGCCTGGACCACCGGGAAGACCGGTTCGGCGTCCTCGCGCTTGGGTTCGGCCAGGTCCGGCCGGAACGCGCGGTACATCGGTGCGCTGTGCAGCATGTCGGTGTTGACATTCGTCGGGTGCACCGCGTTCATCCGGATGCTGAAGGGCGCGAGCGCCAGGGCGAAGTCGTGCACATAATGCGCGGCAGCCAGTTTCGCGAAGGCGTAGCCGGCTCCTCCGGGGCCGCCGGACACGCCGCCGCCGGTGTTCAGCGACGACATGAACGCCGCGTTGGACCCGATCACGATGATCGACGCCCCGGCTTGCAGATGTTTGAGGCTCGCGTGCACCAGGTTGAGCACCCCGAGCAGGTCGACGTCGACGGCGTCGGCGAACGCCTGGGGCGGAAGGCCCGCGGTGAGCGGGCAGATGCCGGCGTTGGCCACGACGATGTCTAGACGGCCGAACTCGGCCACGCCCTGATCGATCGCGGCGGCCAGGGCCACCCGGTCGCGCACGTCCGCGATCGCCGTGTGCGCGCGCTGCCCTTCCTTTTCGACCAGCCGCGCCGTTTCGTCGAGATCCTCCGGCCGGGCCAACGGGTACTCGTTGGTTTCGATGTCCGCGCAGATGTCCACCGCGATGATGTCGGCACCCTCCGCGGCCAGCAGCCGCGCATGCGAACGCCCCTGCCCGCGTGCGGCCCCGCTGATCAAGGCCACCTTGCCCGTCACCCTGCCCATATCCTGCCCTAACCCGTCAAAGCCCTACATCAGCGACCCACGTTGGGGGCCAAAGCTATTCGTTGCAAAGAATCGGGAAGGCGCATTAACCGCAGCGCGGGGCGGGGTGGGACCCATGGTCTGCCCCATCGCATCTCTTCCACGAAAACCGCGCGTGGCCGCAGCCGGGCTGTCGATATCCCTTAGAGTAGCTAGAATACTTAAAATAGCAAGAAAGGCGGGGTCGCCTTGTCCGGGGTGCGCGACGGTGTTCTTCAAGGTGTCCGTGTGGTCGAGTTGGCGTCATGGACCTACGTGCCGTCGGCGGGGGCGGCCCTGTCGGACTGGGGCGCCGACGTGATCAAGGTGGAGGGCGTCACCGCGGGGGATCCTGGACGCGCGCTCGTGGTCGGTGGCTTCACCCGCGAAGCGGCCCGCCCGGACGCCGACTTCATCCTCGAGTTGGGCAACCGCGGGAAACGCAGCATCGCCATCGACATCAAGTCCGAGGTGGGCCGCGACCTGTTCGGCCGCTTGTTGGCCAGCGCGGACGTGTTCCTGACCAACTGGCTGCCCGGCGCGCTCGAGCGGGCCCGGCTCACCGTCGAGGACGTCCGGGGGTTCAACCCGAAGATCATCATCGCGCGCGGCACCGGGCTGGGGGTCCGCGGTCCGGACCGGGATCGCGGAGGGTTCGACGCCGCCACCTACTTGGCCCGCGGCGGGGTGGCCTACACACTCACGCCGTTCGGCACCGACACGCCGGCGGTCCAGGGCCCGGCGTTCGGCGACCTGCAGGGTGGTGCGACGCTCGCCGGCGGCGTGTGTGCCGCGTTGTTTCACCGGGAGCGGACCGGCGAACCGACAATCGTCGATTCTTCACTGCTGGCGCAGGCGATGTGGGCGATCGCGCCGTCGATCTCTGCGGCCGACTTCTTCGACATCGACGGCATCCCGGGCGCCCCGCCCGGGCTGGCCATCAATCCCCTGGTGAACCGGTACAAGACAAAGGACGGCAGGTGGATTCAGCTGGTCTTCCTGCAGCCCGACAAGTTCTGGGCGGGCTTCTGTGAGCGGATGGGCCTGGGCGAGTTGGCCACCGACGAGCGGTTTGTGCCGTCGAGCAACCTGATCGCCAATGCGGCCGCGGCGACCGAGATCTTCGCGAACGCGTTCGCGCGCAACGACCTTGCGCACTGGCGAAAGGTGCTCGCGGACGAACCCGGGGTGTGGGGCGCCCTCGCGACACCGCGGGAGACCCTCAACGACCCGCAGGTGGAACCCAACGGCTACGTGGTGACCAACGTCGACGACCACGGCGAGAAATACCGGATCGTCGCGGCGCCCGTTCAATTCGACGAGACGCCGCCGGCGCCCGCCCGCGCCCCGGAGCACGGGCAGCACACCGAGGAGATCCTGCTCGAGCTCGACGTCGACTGGGACGACATCGCCACGGCGAAGGACCGCGGGGCCATCCTCTGAGGCCCCGCGCGTCACCGGGCCGCGGCGGCCTTGCGGGCGGCGATTTTGGCCCGCACCACCCCCATGTCCAGCGACTTGACCTGGGCAATGAGGTCCTCCAGGGCGACCGGTGGCATGGCGCCGGGTTGGCTGTAGACCAGAATGCCGTCGCGAAACGCCATGATCGTCGGCACGGAACGAATACCCAGCGCGGCCGCCAGTTCGAGCTCGGCCTGGGTGTCGACCTTGGCGTGCACGACGTCGGGATGCGACTGCGCCGATCGATCGTATACGGGCGCGAAGGCCCGGCAGGGCGCGCAGTAGCCGGCCCAAAAATCAACCAGCACAAGCGGGTTGTCGAGGATCGTTGGTTCGAATGTCGCGTAGGTGATGTCGGTCGTCGGCATCGTCGGCTCCTTTCGGCTCGGTGTCCAGGGATGACAACTGATACCCTGTGGGGTATATTCTGATAGGTCGACTAATACCCCCTCGGGTACCATGTGGTGGCAAGGGGCGACGAAGGGATTCACATGATTGGTGATCAAGACAGCATCGCCGCGGTGCTCAACCGGCTGCGCCGCGCCCAAGGGCAACTGGCCGGGGTGATCTCGATGATCGAGCAGGGGCGCGACTGCAAGGACGTCGTCACCCAGCTCGCGGCGGTTTCGCGCGCGCTGGATCGCGCCGGGTTCAAGATCGTCGCGACCGGGTTGAAGGAATGCGTCACGGGTAGCACCGCCGACGGCTCGGCGCCGCTGAGCGAGGCCGAGCTGGAGAAGCTTTTCCTGGCGCTCGCCTGAGCGCAATCTGGGACGAATGGAAGGAACCATGATGGACATCGCAATCGCTACGCCGCTGCACACCTCATTTGAGGACGCGGTCGCGCGCACCCGCGAGGCGCTCGCGGAGCAGGGCTTCGGTGTACTCACCGAAATCGACGTGAAGGCCACGATGAAGGCCAAACTCGGCCACGACATGGAGGACTACCTGATCCTCGGCGCCTGCAACCCGCCGCTGGCGCATCGCGCCGTGCAGGCCAATCGCCAGATCGGTCTGCTGCTGCCGTGCAACGTCGTCGTGCGTGCCGACCCGCAGGACGCCGGCGCGGTGCTCGTCGAGGCGATGAATCCCGGCCTGCTGGTGGAGGTCACCGGTGAGCCGGAACTGCGTCCGGTCGCCGAAGAGGTCGGTGACCGGCTGCGAGCGGCGATCGAGTCACTCAAGAGCGCTTCGCCGGTGACCGCCGAGTAGGCCGCCATGTCAGACCAACATCATCATCATCACGAGGTCCTGCAGGAGTTGCTGCCCCAGCACCGGGAGCTGCGTAAGCAAATCCCCGAGGTGTACAAGGGGTTTGCTGCGCTGAGCGGTGCGGCCCTGGCCGATGGGGCGCTGAGCCACAAGGTCAAGGAGCTGTTGGCGCTGGCGATCGGGATCGTCCAGGGCTGCGACGGGTGCATCGCCTCGCACGCGCAGGCGGCCGCCCGTGCGGGCGCCACCCGGGAGGAGGCCGCGGAGGCCATCGGCGTCACCATCCTCATGCACGGCGGGCCCGCCACCATTTACGGCGCTCGGGCTTATACGGCCTTCTGCGAATTCGCCGATGCGGAGCCGGGGGCATGACCCCGCGGCATTAGACGCCCGGACGAATGGCCCGATGTCGTGGGACCAAAGTCATTGGCTGCCAATGATGTGCTGACCTTTGCCGTCGCGAGTCGTAGGTTTGGGCCTGGAGCACACCATGACTGCATTTCTGCGCAACAGCGACGCGTTCACGTGGGCGATGGAAACCGATCCGCGGCTGCGATCGACCGTGGTCAGCGTCGTGTTGCTGGAGCGGTCGCCGGACTGGGACGAGGTGCGCGCGCGATTCGACCTGATCAGCCGAAAGCTTCCGATGTTTCGGCAGCGGGTGATCCCCTCCCCGCCCCCGGCCCCGCCCCGCTGGGAATACGCCCCCGATTTCGACCTCGATTACCACGTCCGGCGCGGCGTGGCGCCGGGGGGCGGCAGGCTCGACGACGTGCTCGAGATGGCTCGATTGGCCGAGATGCAGGACTTCGACAGGGCCCGCGCGCTCTGGGAGACGACCTTCATCGACGGCCTGGAAAACGGTGGCGCGGCGATGATTTGCAAGTTCCACCATGCCCTCACCGACGGGATCGGCGGCGTGCAAATCGCGATGAACCTGTTCAACCTCTCCGAGGACCTGTGTGAGCACGAGCCGCTGCCGCCCGAGCCGGAGGCGTCCAGGCCGTCGTGGGTCACCGGGTACCGGGACACCTGGCGCTACAACGCCGGCCTGCTCGCGAACGCCGTTGCCGGCGCGGCCAAAGCGGCACCACGGCTGGTCTACGACGGTGTGCGCCGGCCCGTCGCGACGGTCAGATCGGCGGCGGCCATCGCGGGGTCGGTCTATCGGACCGTTCGGCCGATAACTCGCACCGGCTCTCCGCTGGTGACCGACCGCGGCCTGATCCGGCATCTCATGGTGCACGAGGTACCCATGCCGCAACTGCGCGACGCGGCGCATCGTGCGGGTGGGGCGCTGAACGATGCATTCGTCGCCGGGGTCGCCGGCGGGCTGCGCCGATACCACGAGAAACACGGCGTCGCGATCGGCGACCTGCACCTCACGATGCCGATCAGCCTCCGGACCAAGGCCGACGATATGGGCGGAAACCGGATCACGCTGATGCGTTTCGACGTGCCCGCGGGCGAGGCCGACCCGGCGGCGCGCATCGAGGAAATCCATCAGCGCGCCGGTGCGGTGCGCAACGAGAAATCCGTCCCCTACACACAGCTGATCGCCGGCGCACTCAACCTGATGCCGCGCTGGTACATCGGCTCGGTGCTGCGCCACGTCGATTTCCTCGCCAGCGACGTGCCGGGGGTGCCGGTGCCGGTCTTTTTGGGCGGCGCACCGGTGCGCGCGCAGTACGCCTTCGGGCCGACCATCGGCGCGGCCGTCAACGTCACGCTGCTCACCTATGTCGACACGTGCGCGTTGGGCATCGACGTCGACACCACTGCCATACCGGATTTCGACGTCTTCTACGACGCCCTGGTGGCCGGCTTCGACGAAGTATTGGCTCTCGCAGGCTGATTCGCGCATCCCGGATCGGTCACAAGCCCATATCGATTCCAGCGCTGCTCTGGCACAACGCCCTTCGATCCACAAATCATGGCATAGGGCGCCTTTTAGGGGACAAGGCGCGACGATGCGTACCGCACGGGCTTTGTGGCCGCCATTCGCGTGGCGGATCCCGTTCGGGCGCAACAGGAGGTATCGACAGCATGACGGCGTACGGCCCGAACTCCGGCCGCATTCTGGACACCGCGCGGGGAATCTTGATCGGACTTCGCCGATGCCCTTCGCACGTGGCTTTGGACGAATTGCACAGTGCCGCTTTGCGTCACAAGGTTCCGGTGTTCGCCATGGCATGGGCGCTCGTCCACCTGGCGGGCGAGGGCGAGAAGACGCCGAGCTTCACCGACGCACAGTCCGCCGCTCGGCACGAGTGGGGATCTCTGTTCGCCAAGTCGGCGGCTGTGAGCTGCTGAGCGCGGGCTAGGGACGTGGCGCCGGCCGGGGTCCCGGGGGGTACCGCGGCCGTCGCCAGCCAGCTGTTCACAAATCAACGCGTCCATGCGGGCGAGTCGGCCGCCGCGCGCAATGCGGTGAGGATGCGCTGCTCCTTTTCGCGAAAGCGTGCGGTGGGAGCTGGCACCGAGATCGCGACCACGTTGTCGCCGGCGGTGCGCCGCGCGATGGCGGCGGCCGAGATTCCCCGGGTGTGCTCGTCGCGGTCGAAAGCGACACCGGTGCGCCTGATCTCGGCCACCTCGTCGCGCAGCGCCCCGGTCGCACCGGGACCCAAGCGAGCGAGGACGGCCTCGGCCTCCGCGACGCCGAGCGCCGCCAGCGCCGCTTTGCCGTTCGCGGTCGATTCCAGCGGGAATCGGACACCGACGGCCGAGACCGCGCGCAGCCGATGCGGCGATTCGATCTGGTCGACGAACCACATCCGCTGACCCCGCAGTATCGACAGATCGACCGTTTCGCCGTCGGTGGCGCTCGCCACCTGTTCGATCGTCGGGCGAAAGATCGCCGCGATCTGTTCCCCGTCGGCCCCGCCGAAACCCAGCAGGCGGTCGCCGAGTGAAAAGTGACCCTGGGCATCGACGTTCGCCAAGCCCACCTCCACCATGCCGACCAGCAAGCGGCGAACTGTCGACTTGGCCAGCCCGAGCCGCTCGCCGAGGTCGACCAGGCGCAGCCGCCCCGGCTCGGCCGCGATCTCGTCCAGCGCGGCCGCGGCCCGGCGCAAGACCTGGATTCCTTCGTCGCGACCGGTTGGCAAAATGTTCCCCCTCAGACACTCTTATTCGGCACGCGTCCACTATAGTGATCCGCATCGCGGACTACAAAGACCCGAAATGCGGATCAAAGGAGTTCCCACATGGGCGCGCTACCAGCCGGGCGGCACTTTTTCCGGGGCGATGACGGGTACGAGGCCGCCCGGCGCGGCACGGTGTGGCATGAGCGAGTGCCCGAACGCTACCCCGAGGTGATCGTCCAGGCCGTCGACGCCGCGGAGATCATCGCCGGCATCCGCTATGCCAAGGCCAACGGACACAAGGTCAGCATCGTGTCGGGCGGGCACAGCTTTGCCGCCAGCCATCTGCGTGACGGGGCCGTCCTGCTCGACGTCAGCCGCCTGGATCACGTCACGGTCGACGCCGAAAAGGGCCTCGCCGTCGTCGGTCCGGGCAAGGGGGGCAGCCTGCTCATGGCCGACCTGGAGGAGCACGGACTGTTCTTTCCCGGCGGCCACTGCAAGGGCGTCTGCGTCGGCGGCTACCTGCTGCAGGGCGGCTACGGCTGGAACAGCCGCATCTTCGGCCCCGCGTGCGAGAGCGTCGTCGGCCTGGACGTCATTACCGCCGAGGGCGAGCAGATCCATTGCGACGCAGACAATCACGCCGATCTTTACTGGGCCGCCCGCGGGGCGGGCCCGGGTTTCTTCGGGGTCGTCACGTCGTTCTACCTGAAGCTGTATCCGCGCCCGGCCGTCTGCGGCACCAGCGTCTACGTCTATCCGTGGGACCTCGCCGACGAGGTCTACACCTGGGCCCGCGGCATCAGCGCCGAGGTGGACCGCCGGGTGGAGATGCAGGCCATCGCCACCCGCAGCCTCCCGGAGATGGGCATCGACAGCCCAGCCGTCGCGTTCGCGTCCCCGGCGTTCGCCGACTCGGAGGAGGAGGCGCAACAGGCCCTCGCGATCTTCGGCACCTGCCCCGTCGTGGACAAAGCGCTCCTCGCCGTCCCGTACATGCCGAGCGACCTGCCCACCTGGTACACCGCCGTGATGACCCACTACCTGAACGACCACCGCTACACGGCCGACAACATGTGGACCTCCGCGTCCGCCGAGGAGCTGCTGCCGGGCATCCGGACGATCCTGCAAACCATGCCGCCCGCCCCGTCGCACTTCCTCTGGCTGAACTGGGGGCCGTCGCCGCCGCGCCAGGACATGGCCTACAGCGTGGAAGACGAGATCTACCTGGCGCTCTACGGCTCGTGGAAGGACGCCGCCGACGACGAGAAGTACGGCGATTGGGCCGGATCCAACATGGCGGCAATGTCGCACCTGGCCACCGGAATCCAGCTCGCCGACGAAAACCTGGGCAACCGGCCGGCGAAGTTCGCGACCGACGAGGCGATGGCGCGCCTGGACAAGGCGCGCGCCACCTATGACCCCGACGGATTGTTCAACAGTTGGATGGGAAGGCTCTGATGTCCGGCGAGAACTACCTGGGCTACCGCGGCGACGACGCGAACACGCCGTTCGGCAAGTTCTTCAAGCCCGAAATGGACCCGCTGCCAAAGCATGTCGTCGAGGCGCTCCAGCATGGCCCGCAGGGTGGGATGGCGCTGCTGGCGTTCGATGACGCCGCAACCGTCGCCGAGGAGGGGTACCAGCAGACCGAGAACGGCTACGGCGTCCTCGAGGACGGCAGCTTTCAGGTGTCGGTGCGCACCGACATGCCCGGGGTCAGCCCCGCGATGTGGGCGTGGTGGTTCGGCTGGCACGGTTGCGACACCCGCCGCTACAAGTTGTGGCACCCGCGGGCGCACCTGTCCGCCGTCTGGAAGGACGGCCAGGACGACCAGCGGTACATCGACCGCTGGTCAATGATCAGCGAGTACATCGGCTCGACATTGCTCAACGGCGCAATTCAATTCGTTGAGCCGACGACCCTGGGCTGCCCGCCCGACAGCGTGGACGCCGTGTCGATCTGCGCTCGGCTGGGCTCGGCCGACGCGCCGGTGGATACGGGATGGTTCATCCATCACATCCGTTCGACGCCCGACGGCGCAGAGATGCGATCACGGTTCTGGATGGGCGGACCGCACGTCGCGGTGCGCAACGCGCCGGACGTGGCGTCGCGGGCGGTTCGCCCGTTCGCATCGCGGGTGCTGGGCACCCCGGAGACGACCGCCCGCAACCTGCTGGTGCACTGTGCGCAGGAGATGAACCATCTGGCGGGCTTTCTGCCCGAGCTCTACGTCGCCTTCGCCGACGAATAGGGCTCGCGGTCGCGAGACTGCCACTGGCAAAACGTTTCTCGAGTGGCGCGTCGGTGTTTGCACCCTTGCGGCCTGGGCATCAAATCGACGGCGCCGCCGGCTGGTGTGGGGCACCGACCACCACGAATGCCTCGACCGTCGTGGCCTGCTCGAAGCCCTCCACCTCCACCCGCCACTCGTAAAGCCCGGGCTCGAGGGGTATTCCCGCGGGGATGTTGAGCGTGAGCGGCATCCGGACCGACGTGCCGTGGATCGCTCCCGGGGGACGCCCGGCCTCCGCCGAGGCTTCGAAAGAGATCCGCTGTGGCCCTTGCGTTCCCATCACCACCACCGGTTCACCGTCGGTGGTCAACAATTGACACGTCAGCTTGTGCGGTTTGTTGGTCTCGTCCCAGTCGATGTCCAGGAAAAGCACCAAAGCGAAAGCGGGCGTTGGTGTTTGACACTGCCGCCACCCGAGCCCGAGGGCATTGACCTTCCCGGATTGGACGTCGGCCTGCGCCGCGTCCGCAAGGAACAGGCTGATCTTCACGCCGGAGCCGCGATCGCCATAGCGGTTGTCACCGCGAGACCCTGCCCTGCCATCTCCGCCGCCTCGAGATCCACGAGATCCTTCCCCCGTCGTTATCCGGAGGATCATACCTTCGCGGGGGACCAGGCACCGCGGCCGCGCACCCGGGCGAGTGCCGTCGGTCGAAACGGGCGGTCGCTATGCGCCGGCGGGCTTCGGCGCTTCGCCTTCCTCGGTTTGGGTCAGCTTTTCGGGGCAGTACGCGGAGGCCGCGATCGCCGCGAACTTGGCGGCGCCGGGGCCTTGGAATCCCGGATTCTTCTCCTGCAAGGCCTTGACGATCTCCTCGCCCGTCATTCCGTCGTCGGCCGACTTGCACACCTGCTTGCCGGCGGTGATCGCACGGTCGGCATTCAGGTAGGTCAGCCCGGCCTGGTTAAGCGCGTTGAGGAAGCTTTGATCCTTGGCGTCAGGGTCGGCGTACGCCGGGGCGGCGGTACCGATCACCAGGGCGGCACTTGCCATCAACAGTACGAGTCTCATAGTTCGGAGATTCTCGCAAAGCGGGGCTGAGGGCGCCATCCGTTGCGGCCAACGGGACTTTAACGGCAGCTGGCCGCCCGATGAAAAATGCGAGGGAGTCACGCGCCGCGCCGGCGACGTCACTCCCCGGGCGGTAGCTGGCGCGGACCCTCGGGTGCGCGCAGCTCGCCCGGCCCGTCCCGCTGCGTCAGCTCGGCCTTGCGGTCGCGGCCCGCCACCGCCAGGCCCTCGACGTCCTTCGCGGCGATCGGGCGCCCCGAGCGCCGCTGGTGGCCGCCGACCCGGTGCGGTGTGCCCGCGCCGCGGTCGCCGCGCGAAGACGGGATCCGTGCGGTCGCGGGCGGGGCTTCGTCGGTCGCGGACCGCCGCGGCGCCTGCTCACCGGGCTCGGTGCTTTCCGAGTCCAGCGTCACCTTGCGGGTGCGCTTCAGCGCGAAGGTGATCTCCTCAACCTCTTCGAACACGTGGCGCGCCGTGCGCAGCGGCTGGGTGGTGTTGTCGATGACCCGGGCGACAAATGGCGGGACCAGCGGGCGAATCCAGCGGGCGGCGGCCTTGGTGGCGTCCGGAAGCGATGGGATCAGCGGCGTTGCCCGC
>NZ_LZKK01000376.1 GCF_001672815.1 Mycobacterium sp. E796
GCCCTCTCGACTGTCGACTGGCGCGGCGTTCATGGCGTTTACGCCGGTTCGCGGAGCGAGAGACCGGCGGCGCGGTAAATCGTATCGATGACGGACATGTTCTCGATCGCGCCTTCCGGCGTCGTCTTCACCGGTTCGCCGCGCAGCACCGCCGCGGCGAAGGCCTCGAGCTGGTACGCATAGCTGGTGCGGCGCGGGAAGCGCTCCACCCGCTTGCCGTCGGCCGAGCGGATCGTGAGCCGGGGCAACAAGTGCGGAGCAGCCGGACTGAGGTAACGCAGCCGGCCGCGATCCCCAACCACCTTGGCGCTCGCCCAAAACAGGTTCGACGACCACAGCGCGCAGTGCAGGCGGCCCGTGTGCCCGCCGGCGAACCGCAATTCGGCCGTCATAGCCCGGTCCACTTCGGGACCGCCCAGTTTCGCACGAGCCGAAACGACTTCCGGGGTCGAACCGCCGAACGTACGGAGCATGTCAACCGCGTAGACTCCGGCGTCCATCAGCGCGCCACCGGCGAGGGAGTAGTCGTAGACGTTGGCGTTGGAGCGCTTCGGCAGCAATACGCATAAGGAGACGTCGATCCGCTCGAGCTTGCCCAGCTCGCCTGACGTGAGAATCTGCTCGACGCGCGAAGTCAACGGATGGTAGCGGTATTGGATTGCCTCCATGACGACGCGATCTGACTTCGCGGCCAGCTCGGCGATGTCGCGGGCCTCGGCGGCATTGGCGGTGAACGG
>NZ_LZKK01000377.1 GCF_001672815.1 Mycobacterium sp. E796
GCGGTGCCGCCCAACCTGATCGGCTTCGTCGAGTCGGCCGGGATGCCTGCCGTCGCCTACGGGCAGCGGGATTCCCAGCAGCAGCTGGACGAGGATTTCCTGCATAACTCCTGGAAGTTCCAAAACCCGGTCAAGCTGGCCCGCGAGGCGATGGAGCCGGTCCGGGCGGGCTTCGAAGAGCTGGGCGCCGCGCTCAAGTCGCTCGTCGACGGGGTCGACCTGCTGCTGACGGGCCAGCTCTATCAGGAGATCGCCGCCAACGTCGCCGAGCGCTACGACATTCCGTTGGCCGCGTTGCACTTCTACCCGATGCGGCCCAACGGCCACGTGGCGTTTCCCGCGCGGTTGCCCGCGCCGCTGGTTCGCTCGACGATG
This sequence comes from Mycobacterium sp. E796, assembly GCF_001672815.1. GTDB lineage: Bacteria > Actinomycetota > Actinomycetes > Mycobacteriales > Mycobacteriaceae > Mycobacterium. The sequence goes on from NZ_LZKK01000377.1 coordinate 376, forward strand.
AAGACCCTCGACTGGATGTATTGGCGGTTCACCCGGAGCGCCGAGGAAGCGCAGCGCCGCGAGCTGGGTCTGCCGCCCACGACGGTTCCCGCGTGGCAGCGGATGGCCGACGGCGGAACGCTCGAAATCCAGGCCTACGACCAGGCGATGTTCCCCGGCCTGGCCGCGGAGTGGAATGGCAAGCGCCCCTTCGTGGGTTCGTTGACCCTGGAGTTGGCCGCCGAGACCGACGATGAGGTCGCATCGTGGATCGCCGCGGGAAAGCCGCCGATCTACTTCGGTTTTGGCAGCACCCCGGTCAGTTCCCCCGCCGAGACGGTGGCCATGATCGCCGACGCCTGCGCCGAGTTGGGCGAACGCGCGCTGATCTATTCCGGCGCCGAGGGTTCCGAGCCCGCTCCGCATCGTGAGCACATCAAGCTGGTCGGACACGTTAACTACAGCACAATCTTGCCCATGTGCCGGGCGGCCGTTCACCACGGCGGGGCCGGCACGACGGCGGCGAGCCTACGAGCCGGGCTCCCGACGTTGATCCTGTGGGACGTGGCCGACCAGTTCATCTGGGCGACCCAGGTCAAACGGCTGAAAGTCGGCTCCGCCAAGAAGCTTTCGACCATCACCCGCAAATCGTTGGTCAGGCAGCTGCGCAAGATCCTCGCGCCGGACTACGTGGCACGGGCCCGTGAGATCGCACCGCAGATGTCCAAACCGGCCGTCGGGGTGGTCACCGCCGCCGACCTCCTGGAGCAGACCGTCCGCGTCGGCGTCTGAAACGGCCCACCGTCCGTGCGTAGCATCGATGTCGATGCAGCACAAGACTTTCTGCCACTGGCCGTCGATCTGAGAGGATCGGTGTCAGCTTGGCCGGGCCGCATTTCGTACTGGAACCAACCAGGGGGATCACTCATGAAGGTCGCCATCGGTAGCGTCGTCGCCTGCGTCGTCTTCATTGCGGCCTATGCGACCGCGGTTGCGTTGTATGCCAGTACCGGATTGGGACGGCCCAGTGAGGTCAGAGCAGGACAGCCAGCGGCCGATGGCACCTCGGTTACCGTCGACCTGGTGGATGTTCAGCCCATCAACGGCGTCCTGGTGGCCAACATTCTCGTTGCACCCGGGCCACAGTTGCTCGCACCGCACACCCACATCCTCGCGCAGGAATTCAGTGTCGCAGTCACCTCGGCTGTGACGCCCACCAAGCGCACCTGGCCGAAAGGCGACGTGCCCGGTGTTTTCCAGGTTTCCATGAGCATTACCGGCGACCCTGCTGAATATCCCTTCGATCACTACCGCTCGCGGCCGATCACCGTCGAGCTCTTCCGGGGCCAAGCTCAAATACCGGAACGAGCGGCAGTGACATTTGTCGACCGGTTGCGCGGCTGGAAGGTGTCGATTGAAGATGCCGCCCGGAAGATTTCCGATCCCGTCGACCCAAAGTCTGTGTCTCAGGACTACCGCGTGCTGGTGCAGCGGTCTCCAAGTACGGCCGCGCTTGCCGCGATCATCCTCTTTGTTCTGACCCTCATTGCGGGTATGGGGCTTTTCGTCGCAGTCCAAACAGCTCGAAACAAACGGAAATTTCAGCCGCCCATGACAACCTGGTACGCGGCAATGCTCTTTGCCATCGTTCCCCTGCGCAACGCGCTTCCTGATTCACCACCCATGGGATGGTGGGTCGATGTCACGGTCGTCGTCTGGGTGATCCTGATCCTGGCACTGTCGATGCTGCTTTACATCTTCTGCTGGTGGCGGCACTTGCGGCCCGAAATCGGGACCCAACATGACGGCTCGCGTGTGCCAAATACGCAGTCGGGTGGACCGCCGACAAATCATTAGATGGTGATTACCGAGCGGGTTCGCGTGTGGGCGTTCTCGCTACTCCCAGGTTGAACGGGTTAACTCCCGCATCCGCCCCGGCAGGGCTCAAAGCTGCCGGCTGGCGGCCGCGTCGCGCTGGACGAGCGGGTAAGACTTATACCACTTGCGGTGGTGTGCCGCCCCCATCTCGCGCAGGATGCCCATGGCCGCGAACCAGCCGTGCGTCTTGCGCAACCCCAGAATCATCGCCCGGCTGGAGCCCCAGTGGTACTTCAGGCCACCGAAGTGAACCTTGGCGGTCCTACGCCCGAAGTGGTTGACGTAGGCCATTTCCGTTGTGTAGACGCCGAATCCGGCTTTTCGTGCCCGCAATGCGAGGTCGAGGTCGAGCCCCCATCCGTAGCGGCCGAAGGTGTCGAGATCCATTCCCCCGACGGCGTCCCAGCATTCCCGGGACATCGCCAGCGCCGTCCCCTCGATGGCGGGCACCACCCGGTACAGCGGCCGCGGAACGTAGCTCGCCGCGTCCGGTATTCCCTCGACCACCGCGTAGGGGAATCCGATGTTGAACAGCGGCCCCACCATCCCGACGTCGGCGGGCAGGCGCGGGTCGAGAAAGGCGGCGACGAATCCCCGGGACAGCCGGGTGTCGTTGTTGAGCGTCATCGCGTGGGAGTAGCCCTCCGCGAACGCGGTTCGGAAGCCGAGCTCGCTGCCCCCGGCCCACCCCAGGTTCCTGCCCGGCGTGGCGACGCGTTCGTTGCCGATCTTCGGGTAGTCGCCGCGATTGTCGACGATCAGGTAGTCGGCGCCCTCGCGCTCCAAATCGGCTACGAGCGCGTGTGTGTACTCGTGCTGGCCGAAGACCGGCACCGTGATCAGTAGGGACACACCCGGAGCGTACCCCGAGCCGCGCAACCCCGCGGGGCCTTCCGGCATCAGTCCAAACCCCCGCGTCGGGCGGCTTTTTCCAGCAGATCGGCGGCGCTGGCTACGCTCTCGGCGGGCTTTGTCATCCGCGAGGCGACGTCACGCGCCCGGCTGACGTAGGCGGGCGCGAGGACCGACCTGAGGTCGGCGACCAGCGTTTTGCTGGTGGTGCTCGAGAAGCGGCGGGCGGAGCCAACTTTCAGCTGTTTGATCTGGGCCGCCCAGATCGGCTGATCGGAGGTGATCCAGAGGATCAGCGCGGGTACGCCGGCCCGTAACCCCGCGGCTGTGGTGCCGGAACCGCCGTGGTGCACAACGGCGCGGCAGGTGGGAAATATCGCGGCGTGATTGACCGCCGAGACAACCTTCACATGGTC
>NZ_LZKK01000378.1 GCF_001672815.1 Mycobacterium sp. E796
TGGCGGCGTTCGGTGGCCACCCGGTGGGCGCGGTCTTGGGCGCGGGTGCGCCGGCGTTTGGGCATCATCGCGGCGCGTTGGTCGCAGTACTCGACAGGCGGGTCGGCCTCGGCGGCCGGGAAGACCCCGCCGACCCCGCGACACAAACTCGGGAACAGCAGCGCACTGCCCGGGGTGGTGACATAGGTGTGCCCGGCCGGAGACGTCAAGATCAGCGTCCCATCGGCCAGCTGCCGTTCGGTCCAGCCGAAGAAGGTCTTGATCAAATGATGCAGGCGGCAATAACACTTCAGGTTGGACGCGTGCGTGGTGCCACCCTGGCTATACGGGATCGTATGATCCAGATCGCAGCCGACGGCCGGGGCATCACAACCGGGCCAGCGACACGTCAAATCGCGGCAGCGCACGAAATCGGCCAATGCTTTGGACGGCACGTACCCGTCCTCCGGGGGCGCGTCGCCGGGATGGACCAACGGCAGGAGCTTGGCCGACTTGGCGAGTTCCTGCAAGAGTTCCGGCGGGATCAGCCCATCGGCACCCACCTCCGAGCCCGGCGCCGCGCCGCGCCCGTCGAGGGTGGCCTGCTCGGCGATCACATGCATCACCACCGGCGAGGCCGCGGGCCGCTTGCCCGCCGCGCAGTCAGGCCGCCCGCAGCGGCAGCCCAGCCGATCCGCCCCCGCGGCCAGTGCCCCTAAGGCGTCGGCGCGGCGCTGCTCACGGCTGCGCGGATCATGCGGGCACACCGTGGCCGCCATCCCGTTGAGCCGCTTGTCCAACGCGTGCGCATCCGGGGTGAACAGGGTCCCATGAATCTCAGAGATGCCGCTTTGCAGCCGATCATCGATCCACACCTCACGGTCGCGCTGCTGCTCCTTTCGGCGGCGCACCGCATCCCGATCGGCGCGGGCCACGATCCGATCCACCTGACCGGCCAACCGGCCCCGACTCATCGAGGGCCAGCGCGCCACATTGGCCGCCAACTGCGCGTCCACCCGCGCCAACACCGCGGGGTCCTCGATCAGATTGGTGCGATACACGATCGTCTGAAACAACCGGAAATCGATATCGCCGGCCCGAAACACCCCCGCCACTTCGGGGAGGCGCTCACGCATCGCCCGGGCGTAGCGCAGCCGGCTGGCCGCCAGCCCCTGGCTGATCCGCAACGCCGCCCCCACCTCCGCGGCAACCGCCTCCATCGTGTCGATCGCCCAGTCCTCGCTCTCCGAACACCGCGACAGCCGATAGCCGAACAACTCACCGATCGCCTCCAACTGCGCCGCCGCGGCCCGGTTTTCCACCCGCGCAAACACACCGATCTCGTCGATCAGCGCCGCCGACTCGCGCGTCGTCGACGGATAACGCCGCTCGATCATCTCGTCGAACCGGGCGATCACCTCGGCACGAGCCGCTTCATCGAACATGTGTTCGAGTATACCGAGCCGGCCGACAAGCCGGTCCCGACAAGTCCGAACGGCAGCGCGACTACAGCGTCTCGTCCAGCTCGCCGAGCCGGTCGGTCAGGCGCAGGTTCTCGGAATAGTCGACCGGGCAGCCGATCAGCGACACCCCGTCGTCGGCCAGCGCGGCCTTCAGCGTCGGTAACAGCTCGGCGGCGCTGGTGATCCGATATCCCTTGGCGCCGAAGCTTTCCGCGTATTTCACGATGTCGGGGTTGCCGAATTTCACGTAGTAGTGCTCGCCCAGTTCGAGGTCCATCTTCCATTCGATGAGGCCGTAGCCGCCGTCCTCCCAGATCAGCACGACGAGCGGAATTCGCTCGCGCACCGCGGTCTCGATCTCCTGGGAGTTCATCAGGAAAGCGCCGTCGCCGACGACGGCCAGCACCTTCGACTCGGGGCGGGCCAGCTTGACGCCGAGGGCGCCGGGCAGCGCAAAGCTCATGGTGGACAGCCCGTTTGAGATCAGGCAGGTGTTCCGCTCGTACGTCGGATAGAGCCGGGCCATCCACATCTTGGTGGCACCCGTGTCGACGAGGACCACGTCGCTGCGGCCCAGGGCCTCCCGGGTGTCGGCGACCACCCGCGCCGGCGCCAGCGGGTAGCGTGAATCCTGTTGTCCGCGAGCGAATTCCTCGGCGAGCAGGCCACAACCGGGGACCTCGGCGGCGTGCTCGAAGCGGTGACCGGCCAACGCGTCCGTGAGCGCGTTCAGCGAATCGCTGATGTCGCCGATGATCCCGACGTCGACCGAGTAGTGCGCGTCGACCTCGGCCGGGAAGCGATGGACGTGGATGATCTTCTTGTCGGCCTGCGGGTTGATCCGCACCGGATCGAACTCCTGCAGCTCGTAGCCGACGGCGATGACGGCATCGGCGTTGTCGAAGCCGAAGTTGACGTAGTCGTGCCGCATGAACCCCAGGGTCCCGATGCTGTTGGGGTGGTCGTCCGGCATCACGCCCTTGCCGTGAAACGTGTTGGCCACCTGGATGCCGAACTCCTCGGAGAACCGGACCAGGGCCTTGGTCGCGTCGGCGCGCGCGGCGCCGTGCCCAGCCAGCACCACCGGCCGCTTCGCCCGGCGCAGGATCTCCACGGCCCGTTCGACCTGACCGGGCGCCGGGGCGTCGGGGCGAACGACGTTGCGGGGCAACGGCTTCAGGTCGTAGTCGGTTTCATCAGCGTCGATGTGCTCGGGCACCGCCAGGTAGACCGCGGCCGGGCGTTCGGTCTCGGCGACCTTGAACGCCTTGCGGACCATCTCGGGGATGGCGCGTGGGGTGGGGATGCCCGCGGCCCACCGCGTGATCGGGGCGAACATCGACACCAGGTCGACGTACTGGTGCGATTCCTTGTACTCGCGGTCCTGGCCCACCTGGGCGGAGATCGCCACCATCGGGGTGCTGTTGGTGGTGGCGTCCGCGACGCCGAGTTGCATGTTGATGGCGCCCGGGCCCAGGGTCGCCGACACCACCGCCGCGCGCCCGGTGACGCGCCCATACATCTCCGCCATGAACGACGCCGCCTGCTCGTGCCGGGTGAGCACGTAGCGGATGCTCGAGGATGCCAGCGCCTGCACGAAGCGGATGTTCTCCTCGCCGGGGACCCCGAAAACGACGGAAACACCCTCGTTCTCCAGGCACTTCACCATCAGCTGAGCGGCTTTACTCATCCCGGCACCTCCCTGAGGGGAACGATAGTGGCAGGCTGGTTGTTGGACCTCTTACCAACCCCGAAGCGAAGGATCTCAGCGTGCCCATCGCCACGATCAACCCGGCTACCGGCGAGACAGTAAAAACCTTCACCCCCGCGACCGACGAGGAAGTCGACGCCGCCATCGCGCGCGCTTATGCCCGGTTCCAGGACTACCGCCATAACACCACCTTTGCCCAGCGCGCGGAGTGGGCAAACGCCACCGCCGACCTTTTGGAGAAAGAGGCGGACGAGACCGCGGCCATGATGACCCTGGAGATGGGCAAGACGCTCGCCTCGGCCAAGGCCGAAGCGCTCAAGTGCGCCAAGGGATTTCGTTACTACGCCGAGAACGCCGAGCAACTGCTGGCCGACGAGCCGGCCGACGCGGCGAAGGTCGGCGCCAAGCAGGCCTACACCCGCTACCAGCCGCTGGGCGTGGTGCTGGCCGTCATGCCGTGGAACTTCCCGCTGTGGCAGGCCGTGCGGTTCGCCGCGCCGGCGCTGATGGCCGGCAACGTCGGCATCCTCAAGCACGCCTCCAACGTGCCGCAGTGCGCGCTCTACCTCGCCGACGTCATCGCCCGCGGCGGGTTCCCGGAGGGCTGCTTCCAGACCCTGCTGGTGCCGTCCAGCGCCGTGGAGACCATCCTGCGCGACCCCCGCGTCGCCGCCGCCACCCTGACCGGCAGCGAGCCGGCCGGCCAGTCGGTGGGCGCCATCGCCGGCGACGAGATCAAGCCCACGGTGCTCGAACTCGGCGGCAGCGACCCGTTCATCGTGATGCCCTCGGCCGACCTGGACGAGGCCGTCAAGACCGCGGTCACCGCCCGGGTGCAGAACAACGGCCAATCCTGCATCGCCGCAAAGCGTTTCATCGCCCACGCCGACATCTACGACGCGTTCGTCGACAAGTTCGTCGAGCGGGTCAAGGCGCTGCGGGTGGGCGACCCGACCGACCCCGACACCGACGTCGGCCCGCTGGCCACCGAATCGGGCCGCGACGAGGTCGCCAAGCAGGTCGAGGACGCGGCCGCGGCCGGCGCGGTGATCCGCTGCGGCGGCGAGCGCCTCGAGCGGCCGGGCTGGTTCTACCCGCCCACCGTCGTCACCGACATCACCAAGGACATGGCGCTCTACACCGAGGAGGTGTTCGGCCCGGTCGCCTCGATCTACCGCGCCGAAAACATCGACGAGGCCATCGAGATCGCCAACGCCACCACCTTCGGGCTGGGATCCAACGCCTGGACCAACGACGAGGCCGAGCAGCAACGCTTCATCGACGACATCGAGGCCGGGCAGGTCTTCATCAACGGGATGACGGTGTCCTACCCCGAGCTGCCCTTCGGCGGCGTCAAGCGGTCGGGTTACGGACGCGAGCTTGCGGGCCTGGGGATCCGCGAGTTCTGCAACGCCAAGACCGTCTGGGTCGGGTCGTCCAGCAGCGGCGAGGCCGCCGGCGCCAGCAAGGTCGAGTAGCTACCGCGTCAGGCCGACGCCCCCGCCAGCGCCCTCTCGTCCTCGTCGGCGAAGGTGTCCTCCAGCTGCACCGGCGAGTAGTCGAGGTCGATCTCGGCGACCGGGCGACCGCGTGCGCTGTTGATCGTGCCGAACCGCCGCATGCCCTTGTCGGCGGCGTAGGCCATGGACTCGTCCGTCGACAGGCCGAACGGCATCGGGTCGTAGAGCGCGAAGCCCTCTTCGATGAGGCGCAGCCCGAGCGGCATCAGCTCGTTCATCCGCGTCTCGAAGACGCCCCAGTTCGCGTCGTCGGCGGCGACGTGCCGGCGGCAGGTGAAGGTGCCCCAGGCCATGTGGCGCCGCTCGTCGTCGCCGATGCGGCGCACCAGCTCCTGCATGCCGGGCAGGATGCTGCGTTCCACGCAGATCTTGTGCCAGATGTAGTAGCCCGTCAGCGCCAGCATGCCCTCGACCATGTGGTTGTAGGTGACCGACGCCCGGATCTGTGCGGCCGGTGACGGATCAACCCTCAGCGCGTCCAGGCAGTCCGGCAGTTCCTCGTAGAAAATTGTGCGGTAGGTGGGCACGTCGTCGATGTACTCGTGCAGGTCGTCGGTGACGCCGACGGCGTCGAGCCACATCCGGAACACCTGCACGTGCTTGGCTTCCTCGAACGCGAACTGCGTCAGGTACATCTCATCGCCCAGCCGGCCTTCGGCCCGCATCGCGTACATGAACGGCTGAATGTCCTCGGTCACCGCTTCTTCACCGGCGATGAACTCGGCGCACAGCCGGGTGGCGTAGTGGCGTTCGTCATCGGTGAGCCGCTCCCAGTCCGCGCGGTCGCGGGAGAAGTCGATGTCGGCCGGGTTCCAGAACTTCGCATTGCCGCCCGCAAAGAGCTTGAGCGGCAAGCTGTCCCAGTTGAGCCCCCCTTTGACCATCGAGCCCGAATGCGTGCGTGTCATGTGACCTCCTCAGATCGTTTCGGTTCGGGGGTGGCGTCGGCATTCGCCGAGAACGCGGCCGCCAGCACCGCGACCAGCCGGCGCACCGCCAGCGCGGGCTGCTCCGGCGTGGGCTCGTCGAGCCCCAGGACCGGGTCCAGGCCGCGCATGTACGGGGCCAGCGCCAAGTGCGGAAAGATCAAGAGCAGCAACGACAACAGCGCGTCGGTGTCCGAATCGGCGCGCAGGTCGCCGCGCAGCTGCGCGTCGTGGACCAGTGGCCGCATCACTTGCAGGTAATGACGGTGAATGACGTTCTGCACACTGACGCGGGCCTCGGCGTCGACTTCGAGAGTGGCCGCGGCGTGCAGCGCGCGCTCATGCGGGTGGTCGGCGAAGTAGGCGACCCACGTGTCGAGCCAGTCGGTCAAAAATTCGAAGAACGGCCGGCTCGGGTTCAGCTCGCGGATGCGGTCCTCCATGTAGGCGCGCACCCGTTGGCTGGCGACGTCGGCGACGTACGCGTAGAGGTCGCGCTTGTCCGCGAAGTACTGGAACAGGCTGCCCTTGGCCACCCCGGCCCGCCGGGCGATGACGTTCAGGCTGCCACGGGAAAAGCCGTGCGCGCCGAACTCGGACTCCGCGGCTTCGATGACCGCCGCGCGACGGGCGGGATCAACGCGCGCCCATGTCACCGTCGGCATTAAGCCCCCTCACGTCGATGACCACTGGTCATTCTACGGTGAGCCACGTCACAGTCAAGGCTCGCTCAGGGGCGCATCTGGTAGGCGCCGCTGAGCGGCAGGACGTGTTCCTTCCAGATCTGGTCGTAGCGCGCCGGGTCGTGCGCCGGACGGCGGATCATCCGCATCGCGAACCGGGCCTGCGCGTCCGTGGTCGCGGGCTTATCGCCTAGTTCGACGGCGTAGCTGTTGAAGTCGCGCACCAGCACGGCGAAGATCTCGTCGATCACGGCCTCGTCGACTCCGGACAGCGGGGCCTCCTCGAGGATGAGCTGTGCGTAGGGCACCGTGGCGAACAGCTGCCCCACGCCGAAGGCGAAGTCAATGTCCTTCTGCTGCACCGCATCCGGTGTGGCGCTGGCCAGCATCTCGGCCAGCACGTCGACCTGCTCGCGCAGCAGCGCGACGTTGGGCAGGTGCCGGAACGCGTCGAACGGCGTGCGCCAGTCGTGGAACCGCACCTTGCCCAGGCCCCCCGTCGGCCCCTGGGCGAACAGGAACGTGTCGTCGGCGGCGTCGTCGCGCCGCGATATCGCGGGCAACTCGGAGCTCGGGGCGAACAGGAAGTTGGGCATGAACTTCCCGAGCAACCCGATGTTGATGTGGACCGTCCCCTCCAGGCGGGGCAGCAGGCCGATCTCCCGGGTGACGGCCTCGAAAAAGGTGTCCTTCTCAACGCCTTTGGCGGCGATCACGTCCCACATGGCGGTGATGACGCGCTCGCCCTCGCTGGTGATCTTCGCCTTGGTGAGCGGGCTGTAGAGCAGGTAGCGGCGGTCGGCCGCCGACGCGCTGCGCATGTAGTCGCAGGCGCGGGTGGCGACCAGCTTCATCGCGATCAGTCGCAGGTAGGCGTCGGTGAGCAGCCGTCGCACGTGGGAAAAGTCGGTGACGACGGTCCCGTACAAGACGCGGTTGGACGCGTGGGTGATGGCCTCGTACATGGCGTGGGTGCACATGCCGATCGCGCCCCAGCCCAGGTTGTACTTGCAGACGTTGACGGTGTTGAGCGCGGCGTGGAAGGCGTCGGGGCCGCGGTGCAACAGGTCGGCCTCGCCGACCGGGTAGTCGTGCAGCGCGTAGTTGGCGACGAAGTTCTGCGAGTTCACCACGTTCTTGATGAGCTCGTACCGGTCGTGCTGCGAGTCGGCGGCGAAGAACACGTATTCCTGGCTGTCCGGGCTCCCGGCGATCTTGCCGAAAGTGGAGACCATGCGCGCCACGTTGGCGTTGCCGATGTAGTACTTCTCGCCGTTGGCGACCCAGCCATGCCCTAAGTCTTGCGACGGCGTCAGGATCATGTCGGTCTGGTAGACGTCGGCGCCGTGGGTCCGCTCGGACAGGCCGAAGGCGAACACCTCGCCGGCCTCCAACTGGGCGGCGGCCTTGCGCTTGGCGTCCTCGTTGTCGCTCATCCAGATCGGGCCCAGGCCCAGCGCGGTGACCTGGAACGGGTACCAGTAGCTGAGCCCGTAAAAGCCCACGATCTCGGCGAATTCGCTGATCCGGTAGGTGTCCCAGCGGCAGTCGCCCGCGCCGTATTCGGAGGGCGTCAGCAGCGAGGCGAAGATGCGCTCGCGCCCGATGTGGTCGAGAAAGTCGGAGTACCAGACGCGGTTGTGGTCGTCGGACTTCAGCCGCGCCTTGCCGCGGGACTCGAAGAAGTCCACCGTCGCGGCCATGATCTGCCCCGAGCGGGCATCGGGGTAGCGGCGTTGCAGGTGGTTGGGATTGAGCAACATGGGGGCAACGTACTCCCACACGGCCCTGTTGGTGAACCGCCCATCCGCCTTAGAGTCAGTCCCGTGCCAGAACTCAATACCGCTCGCGGCGCCATCGATACCGCCGACCTCGGCGTGACGCTCATGCACGAGCACGTGTTCATCATGACCACCGAGATCGCCCTGAACTATCCCGAAGCCTGGGGCGACGAGGACCAGCGGGTGGCCGATGCGGTCAACCGGCTCAACGAGCTGAAGTCGCGCGGGGTGGACACCATCGTCGACCTCACGGTGATCGGGCTGGGCCGCTACATCCCGCGCATCGCACGCGTCGCCGCGGCCACCGAGCTGAATATCGTTGTGGCGACCGGTCTTTACACCTACAACGACGTCCCGTTCCGGTTCCACTACCTCGGGCCGGGCACGCAACTGGACGGCCCGGAGATCATGACCGACATGTTCGTCCGCGACATCGAGGAGGGCATCGCCGACACCGGCATCAAGGCCGGCATCCTCAAATGCGCCACCGACGAGCCCGGCGTGACCCCCGGCGTCGAACGGGTGCTGCGCGCGGTCGCGCAGGCGCACAAGCGCACCGGCGTGCCGATCTCCACCCACACCCACGCGGGGACGCGGCGCGGGCTGGAGCAACAGCGCATCTTCGAGGAGGAGGGTGTGGATCTGAGCCGGGTGGTGATCGGCCATTCCGGCGACAGCACCGACCTCGACTACCTGGAGGAACTGATCGGCAACGGCTCCTACATCGGGATGGACCGGTTCGGCATCGACGTGTACCTGCCGTTCGAGGACCGGGTGAACACGGTGGCGCGGATGTGCGAGCGCGGCCACGCCGACAAGATGGTGCTGTCGCACGACGCCAACTGCTACTTCGACGCGCTGCCCGAGGAGCTGTTGCCGGTGGCCGCGCCCAACTGGCATTACCTGCACATCCACAACGACGTGATCCCCGCCCTCAAGGAGCGCGGCGTCACCGACGAGCAGCTGCACACCATGCTGGTGGACAACCCGCGCCGCATCTTCGAGCGGCAGGGCGCCTACTCGTGACGCAGCCGGTCCCGCCGATCGGCACGCAGATTTCGCAGGCTGCCCGGTTGGCTCCCGACGAGCCCGCGGTCACCTGCGACGGACGGACGATCACCCGCGGCGAACTCGACCGGTCGACAAACCGGTTGGCCCGCGCGTACGCCGAGCGCGGAGTCGGCGTCGGCGACTACGTGACCATGGTGCTGCCCAACTCGATCGAGTGGATCCAAGCAGCGGTCGCCTGCTGGAAGCTGGGCGCGGTGCCGCAACCGCTCTCGGCGCGGCTGCCGGACGCCGAGTTGGCCGGCCTGCTGGAGTTGCGGCCACCGGCGTTGCTGGTGGGGCGCGAGAGCGCCGAAATACCCAGCGTGCCAGCCGGTTTCGTCCCCGACCCGGCGCTGTCCGACGCCCAACTGCCGGAGGCCGTTTCGCCGGTGTGGAAGGCGATGGGCTCGGGCGGCAGCACCGGGCGGCCCAAGCTCATCGAGTCGGGCGGTGACAGCCGGATTCCGGCAGCGGTCGGCTACCCGCTCGGCGCGCAGGAGGGCGACACCACGCTGGTGCCGATCCCGTTGTCCCACAACACCGGTTTCACCACCGCGACGATCGCGTTGCTGATGCGCCATCACCTGGTGCTGATGAGCCGGTTCGACCCGCACGGGTTCCTGCGGCTGATCGCCGACCATCGGGTCACGTTCCTGACCACGGTGCCGACCATCATGCAGCGGGCGCTGCCGGTCTACCACGCCGACCCGGGCGCCTACGACCTGTCGTCGCTGCGGCGGTTCTGGCACATGGGGGCGCCGTGCCCGCCGGCCATCAAGCAGGCCTGGATCGACCTGCTGGGCCCGGAAGTCGTCTGGGAACTCTACGGCGGCACCGAATTACAGGCCCTCACGTTCATCAGCGGCGACCAGTGGCTGACCCATCGCGGCTCGGTCGGAGTCGTGGTCGCCGGGGAGATGAAGGTGCTCGACGACGACGGCAACCCGTGCCCGCCCGGCGTGGTCGGCGAGATCTACATGCGCCCAGCGCCCGGCAGCGCGCCGACCTACCGCTACGTCGGCGTCACGCCGAAGTCCCGGGACGGCTGGGACTCGCTGGGCGATCTCGGCTACTTCGACGACGACGGGTTCCTGTACCTGTCGGACCGCCGGGTCGACATGTTCACCGTCGGGGGCCGCAACGTCTATCCCGCCGAGATCGAGAACGCGCTGTCGGCCCACCCGGAGGTGCTGTCCTGCCTCGTCGTCGGCGTGCCGCATGACGATTTGGGCCAGGTACCCTACGCCCTGGTGCACGCGGCCGACGGGTCATTGCTCGACGACGAAGCCGTGAAAGGCTTTCTGCGCGAATGTATCTCGTCGTACAAGGTGCCCCATACGGTCGAGTTCGTCGGCGCTCCCCTGCGCGACGACGCCGGCAAGGCGCGCCGGTCGGCGGTGCGCGCCGAGATCATCGCGCGCCTGCAAGCCGCCGAGCCGGCCTGACGGCTCCAAGAATCTTCCAAGCGCCGGGCCCCACCATCGGTCCGTCGATGACCGTTGTCCGGGAGAGGGGCCAATGCAGATCGAGCCGTTGAGCACGGAGCTGATCGAACGTTATCTGCGATCGCGTCAGCTGCGGTTTTTCCGCAGCAGTGACGGCGAGGAATTCATGCTGCTGCTATCCAGCCACGAGCGCGGCAAGCTGCACGTGAACCTGCGGATCAACGGTCTGCGGCGCGACGTTTTGGAGATCTCGATCAGCCCGGCGGTGTATTACCTGGCCACCGAACGCCCGCGCCTGATGGAGCTGGTGAACGACTGGAATCGTGACACCCACTGGCCCAAGGCGTTTGTGCGCGAAACCGCGCAGCCGACCCGGCTGGCCATCGTCGCCGAGAACGCTTACCTGCTGACCGACGGCATCCACCTCGAGGCGCTGGGCAACTTCGTCCGATCCACCGTCGAGTACGGGACCGACCTGTTCGAGAAGATCGAGCGGGCCATCTGCCTGCCGTCCGCCGACGCGCTGGAACAGTGGATGGATCGCTGAGTCACGGCGCGATCGCGTCGGCCTCGGCATCGGTGACCTGAGGCGTCGGCTCGTTGCGTTTCTCCCAGCGGCGCAGCGCTTCCCGGCACGGGGATTCGACCAGCCCGTAGCTGACGGCGGCGATCGCCCAACCGAAGATCAGCGTCAACGCCAGCACCGAGGGCATCCGGCCGGTGAACGGGAACGTCCCGAGCACCGGGAACACCATCGCCAGCGCGGCCAGGTGCCAGATGAACAGGCCGTAGGACCAGCGGCCCAACGCCACCATGGCCGTGCTGCCCAGCAGCCGGTGCGGCGTGTCGACCCGGTCCAGCACCAACGGCGCCACCAACGCGAACGCCACCACGGAGCCGGCCGCCGTCTTCACCGCGAACTGGGCGGCGGTGCCGGGCACCAGGCCCTCGGGTCCGGCCAGCGGCGAGGCCGCCAGCAGGTAGGCCAGCAGCGCGACGACGGCCATCACGATCCGGTGCCGCGCGAACCGGTGCGGCACACCGATTCCGCTGTGCACCCATTCCGCCAGCAGCATGCCCGCGGCGAACCAGGAGAAGAAGGCCGGCGGCCAGTTCAGCGGATTGGTGCCGGGATCGGAGTGGCCAAAAAATACCGGCACCCAGCCCCACGCCCAGCTCAGGGCCGCCAGCGCGGCGATCGCGGGCACCCGGGCGCCGACCGGGAGGCGGCGGGCCAGCAACGCCAGCACGGGCAGCGCCAGGTAGAAGCTGACCTCGACGGAAAGGCTCCACATCTGCGTCAGGCCGCCCGTCAGCGTGAGCGGCACGTAGATCTGGGTGAGCGTCAGGTTCGCCAGCCACACCGTCGGGCTGGCGTGATCCGCGTCGGGCAGCAGGGTCAGGATCACCACGACCGCCACCAGATAGGCCGGCATGATGCGGACGACCCGCGAACGCAAGTAGTGGCCGGTGCGCGGCCGCGGCCCCAAACCCCGCGCCGCCGCCGCGTGCCCGCGCCACAACAGGAACCCGGACAACGCGAAGAACACCGCCACCGCGAGGTCGAAGCGGCCGAACAGCCGGCCGGCGGCGCCGCTGGAGTGCCCCGTCTGAAAGGCGACGTGCGTGACGACGACGCCCATGGCCGCGCACGCGCGCATCCCCTCCACGGCGGGCAGGAAGCTGCGAATTCCCCCCACCTGTTGGCCGTCCGTCACGCTCACAAGTGTGCCCGTCGGTTGTCGCCCGACGAATCGGGTACGTAAGCCGGGGCCTTAAATTCTGCTGTTAGGGTCGAACGGGTTTGCCACGCTGGCTGGGGACCAGCACGGACCACGAGGATCCACTAGGAGGAGCAGCGCGCATGAACCGCGCAGTCATGTTGCGTTACGCCGCATGCGCGATCATCGGGCTCGGGGCTGCCCTGCTGATCGCCGCGCTGCTGCTGTCGACATACACCAGCAGCAGGATCGCCAAGATCCCGCTGAACATCGACGCCACGTTGATCAGCGACGGCAACGGAACCGCGCTCGACTCCGCATCGCTGTCCACAGACCACCTCGTCGTCAACCAGAACGTGCCGCTGGTATCCCAACAGCAGGTCAGCGTCGAATCCCCCGCGAACGCCGACGTCGTCACGCTGCAGGTCGGCACCTCGGTGCGGCGGACCGACAAGCAGAAAGACAGCGGCCTGTTGCTGGCCATCATCGACACGGTCACCCTCAACCGGAAGACCGCGCTGGCCGTCTCCGACGACACCCACCCCGGCGGCTCCGTGCAGAAGCCGCGCACCGTCAACGACGAGAGCCCGCCCACCGCGATGCCGCTCCGCCACGATGGGCTGTCCTATCGTTTCCCGTTCCACACCGAGAAGAAGACGTATCCCTATTTCGACCCGATCGCGCAGAAGCCGTTCGACGTCAACTACGACAGCCAGGAAGACGTCAACGGGCTGACCACCTACAAGTTCACGCAGAACGTCGGCTACAACGCCGAGGGCAAGCTGGTGGCTCCGGTGGCCTACCCGACGCTTTACGCCGACCAGACGACGGACTCCAAGTTCACCGCCCCGGCTTCGATGTGGGGTGTCGGCGGCGATCCCAACGAGCAGATCACCATGACCCGCTTCTACGCGGCGCAGCGGATCTTCTGGGTGGACCCGGTGTCCGGGACCATCGTCAAGCAGACCGAGCACGCCAACCACTACTTCGCCCGTGACCCGCTCAAGCCGGAGCTGACGCTGGCCGATTACAAGGTCACCTCGAACGAGGACACCATCGAAGGCCAGGTCAACGCGGCCCGCGACGAGCGGGACCGGCTGGCGCTGTGGTCGCGGGTGCTGCCCATCACGTTCACCGCGGTCGGCCTGATCGCGCTGATCGGCGGCGGAGTGCTCGCCTCCTTTAGCGTGCGGACCGAAAGCGCGCTGACCGACCCCGGCCTGGACCGGTCCGACGAGGAATTGTTCGGCCGCGGCGGCCCGGAAGAGCCCGTGCCCGGCGCCGAAGCCGAGACCGAGAAGCTGCCTACCCAACGCCCCGCCGAGAATCCGGGCCCGCCCGACGCGGAGGCACCGACCCTGGGCTCCGACGAGGCGACCGAGCCGGGGCCGCCGGACGCGGGACCGCCGGAGTCACCGGGTCCCCCCGAACGGGCCTAGTTTCCCGACGTGCGCTGGACCCGGCCGGGGTATGCGCTGTTGCTGGCGCTCCTGGTGGCCGCGCCGCTCCTCGCGCCGGGATACCTGCTGTTGCGCGACGCGGTGTCGACGCCGCGGTCCTATATTTCCGACACCGCCCTGGGGTTGACGGCGGCGCCGCGGGCGACGCCACAGGATTTCGCCGTGGCGCTGGCCTCGCATCTGGTCGACGGCGGCGTCGTGGTCAAGGCGCTGCTGGTGGCGGGCCTGTGGCTGGCGGGGTGCGGCGCGGCGCGGCTGGTCGCGACCGCGCTGCCCGAGGCGGGGGTGCCGGGCGAGTTCGTCGCCAGCACGCTGGCGATCTGGAATCCCTATGTCGCCGAACGCCTTCTGCAGGGTCACTGGAGCCTGCTGGTCGCGTACGGCTGCCTGCCGTGGGTGGCGGCTGCGATGCTTCGGCTGCGGACGGCGCCGGATGCCGGTGGGGCCGCCTGGTTCGGCCTGGTGTTCTGGGTGGCGCTGGCCGGGGTGACGCCGACGGGCCTGTTGCTGGCCGCGGCGGTGGCGCTGGTCTGCGTGGCGTGCCCAGGCGCGGGGCACCCGCGCTGGCTGTGCGCTACCGGGGCCTCGGGCGCCGCGCTGGTGGCGGCGGCGCCCTGGCTGACGGCGGCCGCGCTCGGCTCGTCGCTGAAGGCGCACACCGCGGCGAACACGCTCGGGGTCAACGCGTTCGCGCCGCGGGCCGAACCCGGCCTGGGCACGCTGGCCAGCCTGGCCAGCCTCGGCGGCATCTGGAACGGCGAGGCCGTACCGGCCTCGCGGACAACGCTTTTCGCGCTGTCGTCAGCCGTGGTGCTGCTGGCGGTGGTGGCGGCCGGGTTGCCGGTGGTGGTGCGTCGGCGCTCGGTGGTGCCGTTGCTGGCGCTGGCGGCGGTGTCCGTGCTGGCGCCGGCCGCGTTGGCGACGGGCCCGGGTCTGCACGCGTTGCGGGCGCTGGTGGACGCCGCGCCCGCCTTCGGTGTGCTGCGCGACGGGCAGAAGTGGGTGGCGCTGGCGATGCCGGGATACGCGCTGGCGGGCGCGGGCGCCGTGGTGACGTTGCGGCGGTGGTTGCGGCCGTCGGTGGCGGCGCTGGTCTGCTGCCTGGCGCTGATCCTGGCGCTGCCGGACCTGGCCTGGGGCGCGTGGGGCCGCGTCGCACCGGTGCACTACCCGCGGGGATGGGCCGCGGTGGCGGCGGCGATCAACCGCGATCCAGGGACGGTGGCGGTGCTGCCCGCGGGCACCATGCGGCGCTTTTCGTGGTCCGGGCCGGCGCCGGTGCTCGATCCGCTGCCCCGCTGGCTGCGCGCCGACGTGCTGAGCACCGGCGACCTGGCCATCTCGGGGGTCGTCATTCACGGGGAGGGCGATCGCGCCCGGGCCGTGCAGGACCTGCTGCTTACCGGGCCCGACCCGGCCGCGTTGGCGCCGGCGGGCATCGGGTGGCTAGTCGTGGAATCGGACGGCGCCGGTGACATGGGTTTGGCTTCACGAACCCTGGACGCGCTCACGCCGGTCTACCGCGACGACGAGTTCGCCCTATACCGGATCGGCGGCCACACCCCCGGGGTTCCTGCCCTGCGGCGGACCGCGACGCTGGTCGCACACTTGGCGTGGCTGGCGATGCTTTCCCTCGGGGCGGTGGGCGCGGCGCTCTGCTGGTTTAGACGACGCCGCTGACGTACTCGCCGGCCTGGACGGCTTGCAGCACGCCGGCGATCGCGTCGGCGCTTTGTGTCCAGGAGAACTCGCCGCTGCGCGCCTGCGCCTTGGCGCCGAGTTGGTCGCGCAGCACGGGGTCGCAGAGCAGCCGTTCCAGGCGGTCCACGAGCTCGTCGTGGCCGTCGACCAGGAGCCCGGTCACCCCGTCGACGATCGAGTCCGCCAGCCCGCCCGAGGAGCGGTAGCCGACCGTGGGCACCGCGTGCTGCGCCGCCTCGACGACCGCCAGGCCCCACCCCTCCTTGCGCGACGGCAGCACGTGCACCCACGAGCTTTGCAGGACATGGTGTTTGGTGACGTCGTCGACGTGGCCGTGGAATGTCACCGCGTCGGACATGCCGAGACGGCGAACGTGGTCGACCAGCCGCCGCCGCCACCAGCCGTCGCCGACGATGTCGAGGTGCAGCCCGGGTATGCGGGGCCGCAGCGCCGCGACCGCTTCGAGCGCGTCCTCGATCCGCTTGTGCGGCACCAACCGCGACAGCACGACCACCCTCGGTGCGGCCGAGCGCGGACCGGACAGCGTTTGCGCCGGGGCCTCGTCGAGGCCATTGCGCACCACGGCGATCTGCTCGTTGTTGACGCCGAGCGCGACGAGGTCGCGGGCCGACGGCAGCGAGACCGTCACGTACTGATTGCGCCGGTTCAGCCGCGGCGACAGCCTCGACTCGACGAACCAGCCGATCCGGCCGAGCACCGGCCCGGCCACCGGCCACTGCTCGCGGTGGCAGTGGTGCACCAGCACCACCACCCGTCGGCCGTAGACCAGCCGGGCGAGGAAGGGCAGGCCGTTCTGCGTGTCGACGACGGTGTCGGGGCGCACGCGCCGCAGCGGGCCGAGACCGATGCGCGCCGCGGCCATCGCCAGCAGCGCCCAGACGTACACCGAGTAGCGGCCGCCGGCCCGGTCGATCCGCACCCCGTCGACCACTTCGCGGCGCGGCGCGCCCGGATAGCGGGCGGTGCGCAGCGTGACGACGATCCCCGATGCGGCCAGCTGCGCGCCGACGCGCTGCAAATAAGCTTCGCTGCCGCCGCCCTGGGGGTGCCCGGTGTCGCGCCAGCACAGCAACAGAACGGAACGGAGAGAAGACATTACTGGTCAGCCTAGCCCGGTGGCGATGCGCGCCGCCGACCGCGGCGCGAGGAGGAGGCGGGCAATCGGACCTAGCGGGCGGCTTGCGGGAGCCGGCCGTCGCGCCGATCCCGGTCACATCCGCCACACTGGCCCCTGCGGGCGGGGGATATCCGTTGCGCCCGCCTCACAGCGACAACCGGCGAGAAGGCCAAGCGCTCGCATAGTCGCTATGAGGCGGGCACGTTGGATGGCGCCCGGCGCGGCGACGGGTGTGACGCCAGTGGTCGGGACCCCGTCAGCAAAATTCCTGCTTTCCAGTCGGGTCCACCGGTGGGATCGTTTCCACATGAGCATCAGCAATGAGTCGGCTGCGTCACGCCGGTTTGTGGCCAATCCCCCATTCTGGGGCTCGAAGATGGCCTCCATCACGACGCCCGCGTGGCAAAGCAATCCCGTCCGTTCCTACCTGATCATGGTGGTGGGGATCCTCGGCTTCTGCGCCGTCCTCGGCGGCCTGTACATGGGCGCGCAGGCGTGGGCCATGCAGGGGCCGGGCGGGTCACGAGACCTCGCGCGGCTCATGGACATGGTCGTCCGTTACGGCTTTGTGGCCCTGCTCCTCGGCGGCGTCGGCGGCTGGTACTGGTGGTCGCAACGGTCGGGCCACGGAAAGATCTTCATCGACGTCACGCGCGATGCCTTGACGGTCAGCAAGCGGCCGGGCGACGTCTATCCGTTCGCCGGCGCGCAACTGGGCGTATGGGGCAGATCGGGCGGCATGACGATGGGCACGACGCTGCATCTGCACTGCGGGGGAAGGCGTTTCATCCTCGGCGGGCGGGATTACCGCGTTGCTGACGGAACGCGGCTCGAGGCGCCCGACGCCGGCTACGGCCTGCCGCTGGACGTCGACGCCTGGGTGTCGGCGTCGGACTTCGGTGAGATCCTCGCCCTCTCCGGGCACCACGCTGCTCAGGCGGGTGCGAGCTCACCGGCGGGACCGGTTCGTTGCCTGCTATTCCCCAGTCCCCTGGCGATCCAGCAGATGGGGCCGTTCGCGGTCCGGCGAAAACAACAAGTCCTGAACTCGGCCAACCATCCTCGCCTGGCCATCGACGTCGACGCAGATTCGATTCGGGTGGTCGACCCCAACAGCAATGCGCTGCACGCCTCTGTCCAGGTGGCGCAGGTGACCGCGACGCCGGAGACCTACCAATTCCGATACGGCGGTCTCGGGTTCGGATCGCCCGACCAAATCGTGGGCCGGATGTTCGAGCGGGGCATGGCCTCGTCGCTGTCCACGACGCCCGTCCTCGTCATCGGCGTCCCCGGTGCGCCGCCGTTGACCATCGGCTGTCGCGACACCATCGGGGGCCTGGACATGCGGTTTTCGTGGCCGCGCGACGTGCGGCAGCGCGTGAATGAACCCCCCGAGTTTTCGGTGTCGGGAGGGGATTTCCTGCTGCTGGTCGAGAAATTCGGCTTGGCCCCGTATCTGCAACGGCACGACCAGCAGGTCTAGCCGACCCGGCCGTAGGGTTGGCCGGTGGCCGTCACCGACCTCGTGGCGCGGCGGGCAACCCTGTCCCGCTCGCTGCGCTTGCTGGCCGAGTTCCGCCACGAGCGGTCCGACCCGGCCCGGTTCTATCGTGCCCTGGCCGCCGATACAGCGGCGATGATCACCGACCTATGGACCGGGACCCATCGCGAACCGCCGGTCGGCCGCACGCTGCTCGACGTCGGCGGCGGCCCGGGATATTTCGCGGCGGCGTTCGCCGACGCCGGCGTCCGCTACATCGGCGTGGAACCCGACCCGCGCGAGATGCACGCGGCCGGGCCGGCTTTGGCGCCCGGGCCGGGCGACTTCGTCCGCGCCTCGGGAATGGCGCTGCCCTTCGCCGACAACTCCGTCGACATCTGCCTTTCGTCCAACGTCGCCGAACACGTGCCGCGGCCCTGGCAGCTGGGCGCCGAGATGCTGCGGGTGACCAAGCCGGGCGGGCTGGCGGTGCTGTCGTACACGGTGTGGCTGGGCCCGTTCGGCGGCCACGAGACGGGCCTGTGGCACTATCTTGGCGGCGCCCGGGCCGCCGCGCGGTACGCCCGCAAACACGGTCATCCGGCCAAAAACAACTACGGGTCGTCGTTGTTCGCGGTGTCGGCGGCCGACGGCCTGAGCTGGGCAGCCAGCACGGGCGCCGCGGTGGCGGCATTTCCGCGCTACCACCCGCGATGGGCGTGGGGACTGACGTCGGTGCCGGTGCTGCGCGAGTTCCTGGTCAGCAATCTCGTGTTGGTGCTCCAGCCCCAGTAATGAAACATGTTCTCGTTTGGCGTTGGCTTGGGTAGGGTGGCGGCCATGAGCGACGAGGCTAAGACCGAATACGACAAACTTTTCATCGGCGGCAAGTGGACGGAGCCGTCGACCTCGGAAGTGATCGAGGTGCACTGTCCGGCCACCGGTGAGTACGTCGGAAAGGTGCCGCTCGCGGCGGCGGCCGACGTCGACGCCGCGGTCGCCGCGGCGCGCGCCGCCTTCGACAACGGTCCCTGGCCGACGACGCCCCCGAAGGAGCGCGCGGCCGTCATCGCCAAGGCGAACCAGCTGCTTGAAGAGCGCAAGGACCAGTTCGCCAAGCTGCTCGCCGACGAGACGGGCCAGCCGCCGATGACCATCGAGACGATGCACTGGATGGGGTCGATGGGAGCGATGCAATTCTTCGCGGGCCCCGCCGTCGACCAGGTCAAGTGGCGCGAGATCCGCAACGGCGCCTACGGGCAGACGATCGTGCACCGTGAACCCATCGGTGTGGTCGGCGCGATCGTGGCGTGGAACGTGCCGCTGTTCCTGGCGGTCAACAAGCTGGGCCCGGCGCTGCTGGCCGGCTGCACGGTGGTGCTCAAGCCCGCCGCCGAAACACCTTTGACCGCAAACGCTTTGGCGGAGGTCTTCGCCGACGCGGGCCTGCCCGAGGGGGTGCTGTCGGTGGTGCCCGGCGGCATCGAGACCGGGCAGGCGCTGACGTCTAACCGCGACGTCGACCTGTTCACCTTCACCGGCAGCTCGGGCGTGGGCAAGGAGATCGGCCGGCGCGCCGCGGAAATGCTCAAGCCGTGCACGCTGGAACTCGGCGGGAAGTCGGCGGCCATCGTCCTCGAGGACGTCGACCTGGCTGCCGCGGTCCCGATGATGGTGTTCTCCGGCATCATGAACACCGGGCAGGCCTGCGTGGGTCAGACCCGCATCCTCGCGCCGCGCTCGCGCTACGACGAAATCGTCGATGCGGTAAGCGCTTTCGTGCAGTCGCTGCCGGTGGGCACGCCGTCGGACCCGGGCGCCCAGATCGGTTCGCTGATCTCGGAGAAGCAGCGCGCCCGGGTCGAGGGCTACATCGCCAAAGGCATCGAGGAGGGCGCGCGGCTGGTGTGCGGCGGCGGCCGCCCCGAGGGCCTGGACAACGGATTCTTCGTGCAGCCAACCGTTTTCGCGGACGTCGACAACAAGATGACGATCGCCCAGGAGGAGATCTTCGGACCCGTCTTGTGCATCATCCCCTACGACACCGAAGAGGACGCGATCAAGATCGCCAACGACTCGGAGTACGGCCTGGCCGGCAGCGTGTGGACCGCCAACGTGCCGCGGGGCATCGAGATCTCGGAGAAGATCCGCACCGGCACCTACGCGATCAACTGGTATGCCTTCGATCCGTGCTGCCCGTTCGGCGGCTACAAGAACTCCGGCATCGGCCGCGAGAACGGGCCGGAGGGCGTCGAGCACTTCACCCAGCAGAAGAGCGTGCTGATGCCGATGGGCTACACCGTCGACGCGTAGCCGCTATTCGGCTGGGGGCCTTCGCAGTTGGCCGTCGGCGATGATTTGCTCGGTGGCGTTTCGCCAGCGCTGCACCTGCGATCGGCTCGTGATTTCTTCGGGCAGGTGCCGGTTCAGCTGGGTCCGAAGAAGGAACATGCCCAGCACCAGAACCAGAGGGTTGAGCGTCATCCAGACCGGGTCGAGCCCGGGCTTGGTCAGCCCCCGTTCCCGAAGCTGGTCCCAGTGCCCTCCGGCGACCGTGACCAGCGTGTCAAAGACACGCGTCCCCGTCGGCGTGGCGTCGACGAGGGACCGACACAGGTAGTCGACGAGGTCGGCGTGATCGGTGAGCAGCGAGACCACCCGGTCCGCGATGTCGGCGACGGGGTCGTCGCCCGGCGCCTCGGCCGGGGTGGTCAGCGAGGCGGTCAGCACCGCTGTCACATGGTCGTCGACGGCCTGGACGAGGTTGGCTTTGGTGTGGAAGTGGTGCTGGACCAACCCGAGCGAGACGCCCGCGGCCGCGGCGATCGTTCGCAGCGACGTGGCTTCGGTGCCGTGGGCGGCGAACGTCTTCAGCGCCGCGTCGCGAATGCGCTCCACGCGCGACAGCTCGCCCGCGTTGTCGGGAACACCAACCGGCGGCTCGCTGGGCATCTTGTCAGCGTAGACACGCCCGCGCCGTCCGTTTCGTCACGCGCTGCAGCCCGCGGCTAGCGGCCCTGGGAACGTGCGCGAACAGCACGCCAGCCGCATCGACATAGTCAAACGCATGCCTAAGGGTTATGCAATAGGGCATAACAGGACGGGTGTAACGTTCCGATTGGCGCGCGAGCCCGATATGGCTCAGACCCGATTTACTGAGCTGCTTAGGTTACTTAGGGAATAAAAATTGCTTACTCGACCGATGTCTTATATGCTTCTAAGCATAATCTAGGGCCGCACTCAGGCCGGGAGAAAATAATGTGGATCATCGAACTCAACGTCGGCGGCTACCAGTTCACGCGCGAGATGCCCGACTTCAAGCGGCGGACGTTCCGGTTCAGCCCGCGTAACATGCACTGGCCGGTACCGCGGCACTCGCACGCTGCATGACGCTCGCCACGGGAGGTACGACGGTGCCGACTACCACCGACGCAAAGACGGAATCCGCGCCGACCAAACGCTGCGACACCCGCAAGAAGATGCTGCTCAGCGCAGCCCAGGTGATGCGCGAGCGAGGCGCCGCCGGGGTGACCATCGACGAGGTGCTGGCCCGCAGCGGCGCGCCGCGCGGCTCGGTGTACTACCACTTTCCCGAGGGGCGCAATCAGATCCTGACCGAGGCGCTGAAGTTCTCCGGCGACTCCATCACGGCGATGATCGATGACGCCGCCGGCTGGGGCGCCAGGGCCCTGCTGCGCGAGTTCGTCGAGTTCTGGGAGCGGCTTCTCTCCGAAGGCGACTTCAGCGCCGGCTGCCCCGTGGTCGCCGCGGCGATCGGCTCCGACGACGCCGAACCCAAGCTGTCCGCCGAGGCCGGCGCCATTCTGGGCCGCTGGTGCACCGCGTTGACGCGGGCGTTCGCCAACGACGGCTTCGACAGCGCCGACGCCTCGTCGCTGGCGGTGATGTCGATCTCCGCCCTGGAGGGTGCCGTCGTGTTGTCCCGCTCGACTCGCAGCACCGATCCCCTGCATCAGGTGGGCGAGCAGCTCGAATTCCTTATCAAGGCAAGGGAATTCGTCATTCGCAACAAGATCAGCGAGTAATGAGGCCGGGCGGCGGCGACCCGCCGATAACCCGATATCTGCAGCCGCGAGCGCGTACGATCTGACTCCTACTGAACGGCCCGACGAGCGCGCCCGCGATGCACGACCGGCGGACCGTATGCGCCATTCGGGAGGTGCGGAATGTCCTTTGTCATCGCGATACCGGACCTGGTCTCAACGGCCGCCACGGATTTGGCGGGTATCGGTTCGACGCTCACGCAGGCCAACTCGGCCGCCGCGGCCCAGACGACGGAGCTACTGGCGGCCGGCGCCGATGAGGTGTCGGCTGCGGTCGCCGCGCTCTTCGGCGCACACGCCCAGGGCTATCAGGCTGTCAGCGCCCAAGTCGCGGCGTTTCACGACCAATTCGTCCAGGCCCTGAACGCCGGTGCGGGCGCCTACGCCAGCGCCGAGGCCGCCAACGCCGCGGCGGCGGCGAACCCCTGGCAAGCCCTGCAGCAAGACATCCTCAACGCGATCAACACCCCCACCGAACTGCTGTTGCAGCGCCCGCTCATCGGCAACGGCACCAACGGGTTGCCCGGGAGCGGGCAAGACGGCGGCGCCGGTGGGATTCTCTGGGGCAACGGCGGTAACGGCGGGTCAGCGGCGCCGTTAGGTAGAGGGGGCAACGGGGGGCCCGCTGGGCTGTGGGGCAATGGTGGGGCCGGCGGCGCCGGCGGCGCGTCCGTCAACCCCCTTCTCCCCGCTGGTCCAGGTGGCGCCGGCGGCACCGGCGGGCTGCTGTTCGGCAACGGCGGCCCCGGCGGTGCAGGCGGGGTCTCCACCAACAGCGCCGGCTTGACCACCGCCGGTGCGGGCGGTGCCGGCGGCAACGCCATCGGGTTGTTCGGCAGCGGCGGGGCCGGCGGCGACGGCGGTAACGGTTCCCTCACTCCGCTTGGCAGCGGCGGTGCCGGCGGTCAGGGCGGCCATGGCGGCCTGCTGAACGGCAACGGCGGCCAGGGCGGCAACGCAGGAAGCGGCTCCCTCGGCAACATCGGTGGCAACGGGGGCGCCGGTGGCACACTCAGCGGCAACGGCGGTAACGGCGGCAGCGGCTCAGTCGGTCAGCACGGCGGCAACGGCGGCAACACCGGATTGATCGGGCACGGCGGCGCCGGCGGTGCCGGAGGTGCCGGCGGGAGCCTGTCCGGCAGTCTCGCCGGCGGCACAGGCGGCAGCGGCGGCCTCGGCGGAGCGCTGTTCGGCGGCGGCGGTCATGGCGGTGCGGGCGGCCAATCCACCCTTGGCGCCGGCGGCAACGGGGGCGCCGGCGGCAGCGCCATCGGGCTGTTCGGGACCGGCGGCGACGGGGGCAACGGCGGCGCTGCCACCGTCGTCGCCAAAGGTGGAGACGGCGGCGTCGGCGGCAACAGCGGGATCATCGGCGGCGGCGGCAACGGCGGCAACGGCGGTTACGGCAATTTTCCGGCCAACGGCGGCAACGGCGGAAGCGCCAAGCTGATCGGCAACGGCGGCGCCGGAGGCAACAGCTTCATCGCCGGCAGCGTGCCCGGGCAAGGCGGTACCGGCGGGCTATTGCTCGGGATTCCCGGGGCCGACGGAGGCGTCGGGCCCTAGCCGGCCCCATCCCGTGGCCAATACCGCGACATTTGCTGTCCACTGCAAGTAGCATCTGGTTCCTAACTACACAGCTCCACCATCACCTGCGCCGACGGCGCCTGTCGGAGTGCTCGCCGGGAGGTATTCGATGTCGTTCGTGTTCGCCGCGCCGGATTTAGTGTCAGCCGCTGCAACGGATTTGGCGAGCATCGGCTCGACGCTCACCCAGGCCAACTCGGCCGCCGCCGCCCAGACCACCGAGGTCCTCGCGGCGGGGGCCGACGAGGTGTCCGCCGCGATCGCGGAATTCTTTGCTGCTCACGGCCAGGGCTATCAGGCGCTGGGCGCCCAGGTGGCGGCATTTCACGACCAATTCGTCCAGGTGCTGAACGCGGGCGCGGCCGCCTATTCCGGCGCGGAGGCGGCCAACGCCGCCGCCGCGGCGAACCCCTGGCAGACCCTGCAACAAGACATCCTGGGCGCCATCAACACGCCCACCGAGCTGCTGATGGGCCGCCCGCTGATCGGCAACGGCGCCGACGGCCTGCCGGGAACCGGACAGAACGGCGGACCAGGCGGGCTGCTGTGGGGCAACGGGGGCAACGGCGGCTCCGGCACGCCCGCCACGGCTTTCGCCTTCGGCGGACCGGGCGGCAACGGCGGACCGGCCGGGCTGTTCGGCAACGGCGGCGCGGGCGGCGCGGGCGGGGCCACCAACGGCACGCTGTCGCCCGGGCCGGGTGGCGCTGGCGGCACCGGTGGGATGTTGTGGGGTAATGGCGGCGCCGGCGGGGTCGGCGGGTATGGCGTGTCCTCGACATTGGCCGGCACCGGAGGTCACGGCGGTGACGCCATCGGATTGTTCGGCAACGGCGGGCCCGGCGGCGAAGGCGGTTCCGGAGTTATCGGCAACCTGTCGACGAGCCACGCCGGTGCTGGCGGTCAGGGGGGACACGGCGGCCTGTTGAACGGCAACGGCGGCGCCGGCGGCAACGCCGGGGTCGCCACGTACGGCAACGTGGCCGGCGACGGAGGCGCCGGCGGGATGCTCCACGGCAACGGCGGCGCCGGTGGCAACGGCACGGGTGGCAAAGCCGGCGGGAATGGCGGGGCCGCCGGCCTCATCGGCGACGGTGGTGCGGGCGGAACCGGCGGCACGGCCGACCAGACGGTGCTCAACGAAGCCGGTGGAGTCGGAGGCAACGGGGGCGCCGGGGGCGCCCTGTTCGGCAATGGCGGCCACGGTGGCCTCGGCGGCCAGTCGGCCTACAGCGCCGGCGGCGCGGGCGGCGCCGGCGGCAACGCCGTCGGGCTCTTTGGAGGCGGCGGTGGCGGCGGGGATGGCGGCCAGGGTCAAGGCAACGGCGGCGACGGCGGTCGCGGCGGCAACGCCGGCGTCATCGGCAACGGCGGTAAGGGCGGCAGCTCGGGCTTCGGTTCGTTCCCCTTCCCCGGATCTGTGGGCGGCAACGGCGGCAACGCTCAGCTGATCGGCAACGGCGGTGCGGGCGGCAACGGCTACTTCGAACCCGGCGGGATCGGCGGCGGCGGCGGCCTGCTGCTGGGCGTGCCGGGGGCCGACGGGCGGCAGGGCCCATAACCCCAACGAAATCCCGCGGCGCGCCCGACGACCACGCTACGATCTTGCCGATCGGACGGGGGCGTTGACGGAGGTACGGAAATGTCTTTCCTGTTCACGGTTCCCGACGTCGTTTCAACGGCCGCAACGGATTTGGCGGGCCTCGGATCGACACTCAGCCAGGCCAACTCGGCCGCGGCGACCGAGACGACGCAGCTGCTGGCGGCCGGCGAGGACGAGGTCTCGGCGGCGGTGGCCGCGTTCTTCGGTGCGCACGCCCAGGAATACCAGGCCGTCAGCGCCCAGGCGGCCACCTACCATCAGCAATTCGTCCAGGCCTTGAGCGCGGGCGCGAGCGCCTATGCCAGCGCCGAGGCGGCCAACGCTGCGGCGACCGCCAACCCGTGGCAGGTCCTGCAGCAAGACATCCTGAACGCGATCAACACACCCACCGAACTGCTGTTGGCCCGCCCGCTGATCGGCAACGGCACCAACGGCCTGCCGGGGAGCGGCCAGAACGGCGGGGCCGGAGGAATCCTGTGGGGCAACGGCGGCAACGGCGGATCGGGCGCGGCGAACTCACCCGGCGGCAATGGCGGGCCGGCGGGGTTGTTCGGTAACGGCGGCGCCGGCGGCGCCGGCGGCCTGAGCGTCACGAACTCGGTTAACGGCGGCAAAGGGGGCGCGGGTGGCACCGGCGGGCTGCTGTGGGGCAACGGCGGGCCGGGCGGCGCGGGCGGCGCCTACAACGGCGCCACCGTCGGCGGGGCGGGTTCCGGCGGTGCGGGCGGCGACGCAATCGGGTTGTTCGGCAACGGTGGCGTTGGCGGCGCCGGCGGGCTGGCACCCGGCGGCTTGGTGGGCGGCGCCGGTTCCGGCGGTCACGGCGGCCACGGCGGCCTGTTGAACGGCAACGGCGGCGCCGGCGGCGCCGCGGCCTCGCAGGGCTCCTTCCCCGGCGCCGGCGGTGACGGCGGCGCCGGCGGGCTGCTCAGCGGCAATGGCGGCGCCGGGGGAAACGGCTACGCCGGAAAGGCCGGCCACGGCGGCAATGCCGGCCTGATCGGCAACGGCGGCGCCGGTGGGGGCAACGACGCTGGCGGGAACGGCGGCATCGGCGGGGACGGCGGCACGTTGTTGGGCAACGGCGGCCGCGGCGGCAACGGCGGGCAAAATCTCTTGGCCTTCGGCGGAACGGGCGGTGCCGGCGGCAACGCCATCGGGTTGTTCGGCCATGGCGGCAACGGCGGCAACGGGGGCCAGAGCCTTACGGTCGCATTCAACGGCGGCAACGGAGGGCACGGCGGCAACGGCGCCCTCTTCGGCAGCGGCGGCGACGGCGGCAACGGCGGCGCCGGCAGCTCCATCACCAACAAGGCCAACGGCGGCGACGGCGGAAACGCCCAGCTCGTCGGCAACGGAGGCATCGGGGGCAACAGCACCGGCGTCGGCGCCACCCCCGGGGTGGGCGGCAATGGCGGGTTGCTGCTCGGGATCCCCGGCCCCAACGGACACGCGGGGCCGTAAACCGTCAGTCACTGGCCGGCGGCGGCTTAACCTCTCGGAGCCGCAGGTCTGGGCGCCGTCTCGCCGGCGTCGGGCTTGCTCATCGGTGCCGTCCGCGAACACCGACCCGGCCCGGTCTAAAACTCCGGCCAATGCTGGCGCTTCAGTATGGTTTTGCCGTAGTTTCGATGCCAGTTGGTTGCTAACGGGCGTAGCAGCAACGTTCCCGGTTTGAACGTACGTGAGCCGATAAACGTCGGTGGAGGTTCGGACATGTCTTTCCTCATCGCACAACCCGACCTGATGGCGGCGGCCGCAACGGACCTGGCGGGTATCGGTTCGACGATCAGCGAGGCCAACGCGGCGGCGTCGGGCCCCACCACGCAGGTACTCGCCGCCGGAGCGGACGAGGTGTCAGCGGCGCTGGCAGCGGTCTTCGGTGCCCACGCCCAAGGGTTCCAGGCCCTCAGCGCCCAGGCGGCGGCGTTTCATCAGCAGTTCGTGCAGACCCTGAACGCCGGTGCGGCGGCCTATGGCAGCGCCGAGGCCGCCAATGCCGCGGCCACCGCGAATCCGTGGCAGGTGTTGCAGCAAGACGTACTCAACGCGATCAACACGCCGACCGAACTGCTCCTGCAGCGCCCATTGATCGGCGACGGCACCAACGGCTTGCCGGGCACCGGCCAACCCGGCGGGGCCGGCGGAATTTTGTGGGGCAACGGCGGCAACGGCGGATCCGGTGCGGCTAACCAAGCCGGGGGCAACGGCGGTCCCGCCGGACTGTTCGGCAACGGTGGCATGGGCGGACCTGGGGGCTCGAGTACCACCGCTGGCGTGAATGGAGGCGCCGGGGGCGCAGGCGGCACCGGCGGCCTGTTGATCGGTAGCGGCGGCGCGGGCGGCATCGGGGGGGCCTACCTGGTCACCGCCGTAGATGGTCTTGGCGGCACCGGGGGCGCCGGGGGCGACGCGATCGGATTGATCGGCAACGGCGGCGCCGGCGGTACCGGAGGATTGGGTTTGCTGCCCTTGGGCGGCACCTCCCAAGCGACCGGAGGTGCGGGCGGTAGCGGTGGCCACGGGGGCATCCTCCACGGAGACGGTGGAACGGGCGGCAGTGCCGGAGACGGCCCCGCCGGCAATGTCGGCGGCGCCGGAGGATCGGGCGGACTGCTCACGGGAAACGGCGGCGCGGGCGGCGCGGGCACGGGTTCGTTTGCCGGCGGCAACGGGGGCAATGCGGGTCTGATCGGCAACGGCGGCCACGGGGGGAACGGCACGGGTCAGGCCATCGCAGCCATCGGCAAAGCGGGCGCCGGCGGGGCCGGTGGCAACGGCGGATTTCTCATCGGCAACGGCGGGCACGGCGGCCAGGGCGCTGCGAACGTGCT
>NZ_LZKK01000379.1 GCF_001672815.1 Mycobacterium sp. E796
ACCGAGTGCCGTTGTCGGCCAACAGCTGCACGTGAGCGTCAGGGTCATGCCATTTCCACCGACCGAGCTGCGCCGGGCCCCACATGTTGTTGGTATCAACCCCGCCGAACTGCATCATGCCCGCGGTGATCGCACCGTTGAGTGTGGTATTTCCGACGGTGAGAAAGCCCGACATCGACCCGGCGTAGCGGAATCGGTCCGGATGAAACTCCGCCAGCGTCAGCGCCCCGGTGCCACCCTGCGAAGCGCCCACGATGGCATGGCCCCCCGGCGCCATCCCCTTGTTCGTTGCTAGCCAGTTTGGCAATTCGTCGGCGAGGAAGCTCTCCCATTGCCTGCCGCCGTCGCGCTCCCAATTGGTATACAGGCTATAAGCCCCGCCAGCGGGCGCAACCACCGAAATCCCCTTGCCACCAAGCGCATTCATGGCATTGCCCGCGGTCACCCAGTTGCTCACCGTCTCCCCGGCGTCGAAGGCATCAAGCAGATACACCGCATGGGAGCCGCCAGCCAGGAACGCAACCGGGACGTCGCGGCCCATGGCCGCCGACGGCACCATCAGGTATTCGACGTCTGCATTGGCCTTCGCGAAAGGCGCCCACGGCATTCCACCCCCAAGAAGGACCGCCACCACGCCGATGTGCGCCATTCTGGCGCTGAGACCACGCGCTCGAGCGCGAAAAGACCTAATACAGGCGCTAATTGACGCACTTGGTCGCCATTGGCCAAGGGTCTGCTTGCTACCTGGATCGGCCCAAAAGACCATTGAAGCCGTCGCCCACTAGTTCGGCGGATAGGCTGGCGGCGGGTAGTGGCCCCGAAGGATCCACGCGAACCACGACGTGGCAAATTCCAGCTCATCACTGACGTCATAGTCGGGATTGGGATCCATGTCGTCCCCTCTCTGGCCGGTCCGAGAGCTCCACGATGGACGCGCCGCGCGTTCAGCGAACACCCGTCTTCTCCGGAACCGGATACGTTGTGCCGGAGCAACTTATCTCATCATCGTCGCCGAACCGGTACCGCGCTGTCCACGACTGTTCCGCATGATTGAACGGCACTCAGCGAGGCGGCCTGACACTACCTGAGCCGACGCTGTGGCCGCGCCGAACGTCCATCGCTGCCGCCATCGCAGGCGTTAGCATTCGCAGCAATTCCCTTGCCGCTCAGGCGGTTTTCACCAACCGCCACACTAATTGGTGACTGGTCAGCGCAACACGACGGGTAGTTCGAGCACTGTGCTGATGAGCGGAGTGAGCAAATCCTGGACATCGCCGCAGACCTCATAGGCCGGATACCGCCGCAGCAGTTCACCCAATGCAATACGGGCTTCCAGACGTGCCAGATGCGCTCCCAAACACACATGCTCGCCCCAGCCGAGCGCTAGGTTGCCCTTGCCGACTGGTCTGGAGATGTCGAAGGCAAGCGGGTCCTGCCAGATCTTCTCGTCCCGATTCGCGCTGCGGTAGAACATCGCCACACAGTCGCCCGCCGCTATCCGCTGGCCGGCCAGCACCGTGTCCTCGGTGGCAGTACGGATAAACGCGGTGACGGGCGAGGCGAGGCGGAGGCACTCTTCGATCGCCAGCGGGAGGTTGCCATGGTCCTCAACAACACGGCGTCGTTGGTCTGGGTGCTGCGCCAAAAGCCAGGCACCCCCGGCCAACAGGCTTCGAGTGGTCTCGTTGCCGGCCACGAGCAGAGCAACACACATCGTATGGACCGTTTCGGGCGACAGCGTTTCACCGTGGATCTTCGAGTGCTGCATCAGGCTAGTGAGATCGTCGCCGGGCTCGTGGCGCTTTCTTGCTAGTAGCTCGGCGAGGTAGACATTCATCGCTGCCACCTCGGCGCCGGCCGCGGCCGCCCGCTCCGCGGAAGTATCGGGCTGAATAAGCTCGACCATCGCATCCGTCCACCGCTTGAACAACAGCCAATCTTCAGCGGGCGCCCCGAGCAGCTCGGCGATCACGCGGATCGGAATGGGCGCCGCGAACGACTGCACTAGGTCCAGCGGCTGAGTGTCGTCCACCGACTCGAGCACTTCGTCGACGATTTCGCGAATGCGGGTGTCAAGCCGCGCCACCGCAGGACGGGTGAACGCGGGACTCAACACCCGACGGACCTCCATGTGCCTCGGTGGGTCCAATTCAATGAGGTTCTCGCCGGTTACACTGCCGCCCCTGGAAATCCGGTCGTCGTTGAGCTGATCACCCATCATCACCCCTCTGGCCGAGGAGAATATTTTTGGTCGCTCCGATACAAATTTGACGTCCTCGTATCGCACGATGCTCCAAAACCGCCCCGGTTCATACCAAGCCACGGGCGCTTCACGCCGCAAAACGGCGCACGCGTCATCGATGTCGGCCCCGCCGAATCCCATCTGATCGAGTTTGAGCCCTGGGACAATTTCGTCCGCCAGCACTCTGTCCCCGGCTTGAGTTGTCACCGTCAATCACGACCAATCGGTTGCTGAACAATCGTCTTCGGCCGCCTGGAGACCCTCCGGCGGTATCTCATGGTGAACGTGTCCGCGCAACGGCGTCCACGGCAGTTCCACATGACTGAACTCCCTGACCGCACGATCGGGTCGACATTGGCAACACGTCTGTCGCGCACTCAGCAGGACACCATGATCGCCCGCGTTGTCAGGCACCCCCCGATCGCCCACGCCCCGCCGCCCGCGTCAGGTGCGCCAAGAGCGGACCCACACGATAGGGCACCGGCGTCGACAAGGCGATGTGCGTCGTCGTGCGATTCACACCGTGGACGTCATACATCTCTTGAATCAGGTGCTGCAGCTCTTCATGCGTGCGCGCCGCAATGCGCACCATCAGATCGGCACGCCCCGTCGTCACGTGCACTTCCAAGACATTGGGCATCTCGCCCAGCGCATCGACGACCGACTGAAGCGCTCCCTGAGCGAGCTCAACGTCGACAAAGGCCTCGACGGGAATGCCGGCCTCAAGGAGGCGAACCCGCACGCTATAACCCGCCACAATCTGAGCCTCCGCGAGTCGACTCAGCCGCGCGTGAATGGTGTTGCGTGACACGCGTAATCGCTGCGCCAAATCCATCACGCTGGTCCGCGCATCGTCACACAGAGCCGCGATGATATCCGCGTCGAGCTCGTCGATGGTTGTCAAGGTGACCCTCCGCTACCGATAGTAATAGCCTAAGCATGACAGTCTGCTCAACTCAGCATCGATTAGTTGCGCGTAATGTTGTCCGATCAGAGAATACAGTTTCATGTTGACCAGTTCTGGCAGTCGGCCATGACGATGACCTCCGAGCCGTCGACCGGCCCCGGACTGCGCAAATACGAACTTTCCCAGCGATTCCAATCGGGTGCCGGCCCAGTCGTGCTCACCGGATTGCAAGCCCTGCCACGGTTGCTCGTCGAGCAGCACGTGCGTGATAAGCGATCCGGCCTTCACACCGCCAGCTTGGTGTCGGGCTATCCCGGCAGCCCCTTCGCGGGAGTAGATAAGGCCCTGGCTCAAGCACCCGAGCTCACCCATCAGCACGGGATGCGGTTCGTCCCCGGCCTCAACGAAGAGCTTGCCGCAACGGCTGTTTGGGGCAGCCAGTCCGCGCTGCCGACGGGCTCCCGCGCCTACGACGGAGTGGTCGGCATCTGGTTCGGCAAGGGCCCCGGCGCCGACCGCTCCGGCGACGTGCTGCGGCACGGGAACCTTTACGGTGCCGATCCGAAGGGCGGGGTCCTGGTACTGGTCGGCGATGACCCCGGCGCCAAGTCGTCGACGGTGCCATGCGCATCGGAGCGATCGCTGTCGGCGCTGGGTATGCCGGTGCTGTTTCCGCGCAACAGCGAGGAAATGATCGTCTTCGGGCTGTATGGCATTGAGCTGTCGCGCGCGTCGGGGTGCTGGGTCGGCGTGAAGGTCGTCGCCGACGTCGCCGATGGCCTGTGGAGCGTCGACAACGACTTTTCCGCATTGAGCATCCAGCGACCCCGCGTCTCGTGGCAGGGCCGGCCCTGGACATACCAGCAACGCGTGATGCAAGCGCCCACCGACTGCCTGGCTGCCGAAGCGGACCTGGTCGGCCCGCGCTGGGAAATGGTGCAACAGTTCGCCGCCCTCAACCCATTTGACCAAGTGGAAGTCGACACAACCGATGCGTGGCTGGGTGTGGCGGCCACCGGGACGGCGTTCGATCACACCCGTCAGGCGCTGCGCGACTTGGGGCTCGATGACGCGGGCCTCCGCCGCGCCGGCATTCGGCTGTTGCGCATCGGAATGCCGTACCCCCTCGGCGGTGCGGTGCTACGGCGCTTCGCGGGCGGCCTACGCGAACTAGTGGTCATTGAGGAAAAGACCGCGTTCGTCGAAACCCAAGTCCGAGACATCCTTTACGGCACGAGTGGCGCCCCGCGTGTGCTGGGGAAGCGCGGCCGCGACGGTGATCCGCTTATCCCGGCCGACGGCGCGCTAACAGCAGACCGGTTGGCCGCACCCTTGCGCAGCCTGCTCGGCGGCAACGTGCAACTGGCGGCGCCCCGCAAACGGTTGCCGCTGATCTCACCGAACCAGACCTCCCGCATTCCATACTTTTGCAGCGGGTGCCCGCACAACCGCTCGACAACGGTGCCCGAAGGCTCGCTGGCCGCCGGCGGAATCGGCTGCCACACAATGGTGACGATCGTGCCCCGCGAAGCGTCGCAAGTCACATCGCTGACCCAGATGGGCGGCGAGGGCGCACAGTGGATCGGACAAGCGCCCTTCACCGATATCGGGCACATCTTCCAAAACCTAGGCGACGGAACACTTTTCCACTCAGGGCAACTGGCGATCCAGGCATGCATCGCCGCCGGGGTGAACATCACCTACAAGATCCTGTACAACTCCGCGGTCGCGATGACCGGCGCCCAGGATGCCCAGGGCGCCCTCGACGTGCCGACTCTGACTCGCAAACTCCACGCCGAGGGAGTGGCGCGCATCATCATCTGCGCCGACGACCCCGGCCGCTACAGCAGGCGAGCCGCACGCAAGAAGCACCTCGGCCCAGGCGTTTTGGTCTGGCACCGCGACCGGCTCGACGAAGCGCAGCGTCTGCTGCGCGAGGTGGCCGGGGTGACCGTCATCATCTACGACCAGCGCTGCGCCGCCGAAGCCCGGCGGCTACGCAAACGCGGAAAGCTCCCCCCCGCCACCAAACGCGTCGTCATCAACGAAGCCGTCTGCGAAGGATGCGGTGACTGCGGGGCAAAAAGCAACTGCCTGTCGGTGCAGCCGGTCGACACCGACTTCGGGCGCAAGACCCGCATCGACCAATCCTCCTGCAACGTCGACTTCTCGTGCCTGGCCGGCGACTGCCCGTCTTTTGTCACCGTCGACATCGACCCGAGCCAGGCATCGACCCATCCAGCACCGCCCCCACCGCCAGCGGTCCCCGAACCACGGCTGCCCGCCATCGATTCCACCTACGACATCTATCTTGCCGGGATCGGCGGAACCGGCATCGTGACGGTCAACCAAGTGTTGGCGACCGCGGCATTACAACAAGGGCTGCGCTGCGCCGGTCTGGATCAAACGGGGCTGTCACAAAAAGCAGGACCGGTGACATCGCATCTTCGGCTGTCTCACGAGCAGCCCGAACCCGCCAACCGGCTCAGCGACGGTGCCGCCGACTGCTACCTGGTCTTCGACCTTATGGTTGCGGCCGAACCGACAAACCTACGGCGGTGCGATCCCGCGAGAACCGCCGCGATCGCCTCCACCAGCCCCACCCCAACGGGCACCATGGTCTACGACCCCACCATCCGATATCCCCGCGGGTCACAGCTGCTCGGCCGCATCGGGACAGCCTGCCGTCGGGTCGCCTCGCTGGACGCGCTAGGCGCCTCACTAGCATTGTTCGACACCACCGAAGTCGCCAACCTACTGGTCGTCGGTGGCGCCTATCAAGCCGGTCTGCTGCCGATGTCGGCCGCTGCCATCGAGTCGGCCATCACCATCAACGGCGTTGCCGTCCAAGCAAATATCGCGGCCTTCCGATGGGGCCGAGTCGCCGTCGCTGACCCCGACGCCTTTACAGCGGCCACATCCCCGCCCCCGGCAGTACCGGTGGCTGCGGCCTTGGACCCCGAACGCTGGGTCGCCGAAACCGAACTGCTCGGTGAAACTCGCCGCCTGGCCGGCGTCCTCGCCGCCCAGTTGCATGCCCACTCGGGCCCCAGCGCTGTTCGCAGATTCATCGAACTCGTGGAATCCGCCGCGCAGGCTGAGCGGCTCACCGGTGCGGGGACCGCATACAGCTGTGCCGTCGCCCGGGGCCTGCACCGGTTCATGGCCTACAAGGACGAATACGAAGTCGCGCGCCTACTCACCGACCCCACCCAGATGCGCGCACTAACCCAGCAGGTCCCCGGCGCCCGGCGGGTCTCGTTCAACCTGCATCCGCCCACCCTGCGCGGAGCCGGCCTGGGCCACAAGATCACCCTTGGCCCGATGTGGCGGCCCGTGCTGCGTGGCCTGGCCAAAGGCCGCGCCTTACGGGGAACACCGTTCGACCCATTCGGGCACACACGCATCCGCCGCATCGAACGAGCGCTCATCGATGACTACGTCGACCTGATCGGCCAGCTTCAGCCAAACCTTCCCAAGCACAGAACGGAACTGGCTGCCACGATCGCTGATACCGCCGACCTGGTTCGCGGATTCGAGGAGGTCAAACTACGCGGTGTGCAGGCCTATCGGATGAGACGGGCAGAACTCGGCTATCCGATCGGAACCGCACTTGCCGACCTGCTGGACCACTGACGAGCGCGGCGATGCTTGACCACAAACACGTTGTCATCGTCGGCGGCGGTCTGGCCGGCTGGCACACCGCGGAAAAATTGCGGGCCACCGGATTCACCGGGCAGCTCACGATGCTCAGCGATGAGAACTATCCGCCGTACGATCGACCGCCGCTGTCCAAACGCTTACTTAAGCCCGAAACCGACCCGCTGCCAGATCTTCTCGGGCCCGACGACGGCCACGAAGCCCTCGGGATCGACCTGCGCTACGGTGCTGCGGCCACCGGGCTGCGGCCGGGCACCGTCTCGACTTATTACGGCGCGGAGGTCGACTACGACGCCCTGGTGATCGCTACGGGAGTGCGCGCGCGTACCCTGCCTGTCCTGTCCGGCCACCGACGGGCACATACGCTACGCACGTTTGACGACGCACTGGCCTTGCGCGCCGCGATGGAAACTGCGCGCAGCCTGTTGGTGATCGGGGCCGGGTTCATCGGCGCAGAAGTGGCCACTGCGGCACACGACCGCGGGCTGGACGTCACCGTCGTGGAGGTACAAGCCGTCCCCTACCAACGCAGTCTGGGCATGGTGGTCGGCGGCATCCTCGGGCGCATGGCCACTCGCTATGGAGTGAGGTTGCTGACCGGTCGCGGCCTGCGCTCGGTGGATGACGACACCGAGGCCGTCACTGTGACGTTGACCGACGGATCGCGACGCTCGGCCGACATCGCGGTCGTCGGAGTCGGATCGCGGATCGACACCGAATGGCTGGCAGATGCCCGGCCGCAGGGCTGGGCAACAGGCATCACCTGCGACGGCGCCGGACGCGTCCGGGGGCTGGCTTCGGCGTTCGGGCACGTATATGCGCTAGGTGATGTCGCCTGCTGGCACGATGAGACAGACGGCCAAGAAAGCCGCTTCGAACATTGGACCACCGCCGTGGAGCAGGCCGCGATCGTGGCCACTACCTTGCTGCGCGACCTGGCGGGACAATCCCGCCAGCGAGTGCGGCCGCTGCTTCCCTACTTCTGGTCGGATCAATACGGCCGCAGGGTACAACTGCTCGGCCGCCCCGGGCTCGCCGACCGCGTGCGACTGCTGCACGGCGCGGATCCGACGGATGCTCAGGCCCCGGCGCCCAGCAAGCTGCTGGCTGGCTACTACGCGGGAGATTTGCTGGTAGCCCTCGCCGGGGTCAGCGCGCCCGCGTTACTGGCGCAGTACCGACCGCTACTCGAAAACGAAGCGAGCCAACAAAATCGCGACAATCTGAGCGAGCACCATGACGTTTCGACCGGCTGACTCCGTATCGCTACGGGGAGATGAACTCGTGGCCCGCGGCGGCCGCCGCCCACTGCGGCTGGGTGCTGAGCCGGGGCAGCAGCGCCAACGCATTGAGGTTGTTAATCCCCTCGCGGGTGATGTCGTCGAGCCCCGGATAGGAGTCGATACCTTCAGCGAAGTACTGGCTGGCCGCCATGGGCGCGAAAGGAATATCCGAGCCGAACGTGACGTGGCCCGGATTGGCGAACGCCAGCAGATTCGGCAACGCGGCAGGACTCGACGACAGCGACGTGTCGTAGTAGAAGCTGGAGAATTCATCCAGGGTATCCAAGGGATTTCGACGGGTATCACCGAGAATGGCGATCGCGAGCCGGTGTGCGGCGTAGGGCACGAAGCCGCCGGCATGGGCCAAAATGAACCGGATGTGAGGATAGCGAGACCGTATCGAGTTGCGCACCAACAGATATGCTGCCCGAGTGGTGTCGAGCAGAAAATCGGCGACGAACGGCGGGATACCCGGTACCGTCGGGCCGGGCAGCTCGGCGGGATGCACGAACACGACAGCCGACCGCGCATCCAGCGCCTCGAACAGCTCCTCCTGCCCCTCCTGGCCCAAATAGACGCCAGCCGAGTTGGCCAGCAGCACAATCCCATCTGCATTCAGCTCGTCCAAGGCGCGAACCGCTTCTTCAACCGACTCTTTCACGTGAGGCATCGGCACCGTGGCGAAAAACCCGAATCGTTCCGGGCGCTCAGCAACGATCGCTGCGGTGAAGTCATTGAGATCCCTCGCCAGAGCGGCGGCATCCGACGTACGTTGCAAAATGGTGGTCCCCGGGGCAGATATCGACAGGATCGCAGTGCCGATACTCAGCTGCGCCATCATCTCGAGCGCATGCTCGGCACTCCAATCCGGCTGCAAGCGACGCCCCGGGACCTCCGCATCGCACTTGTCCAAAGCGGCTCGATAGTCCGGCGGGATCAAGTGGTGGTGGGTGTCGATTCGAACCATTCATCATCCTCAGCTCGTCACTCAAACCGGCACCGCCAAGTGCAGGCGCAGTATCCTCAGCGGGCCGTCAAAACAGCACCTCTGGTGAACTCCTTTGAGCTTATCGGTTTTCGGGTCGACACAAATGCAAGTGGCCGCGCATTACGTCACGCCGGCGCTGAGTTTGGTGCCCGCCCTTCCCGCGTGATCGAGCTGTCGCGTAAGCGGAATCGGCTGACGTCGCAGGTCGCGCGAGTAACTCGCCAACAACGACTCCAGAAAATCGGCGGCCAGCGCCATGCTGGTCGCGAGCAAATCAAGACAAGATCGGTTCCACCAGTTGGCACGCGCGGTGACCAACCCAGGCAGCGCATAGTTTCATGCAAGGAGGGTTCGCGATCAGGAAACCTCGCGACATTCGACCGTGCGTAAATCGCGACAGGAGGGCAGCTCGATGGCGCAAGCGCTCGCTGGCTTTGCGACAAGTCACGCCACCGCCTTGATGGACCCCAAGGAGTGGGACGGAGTACGGACGCTGCTGCGCGGCATCTACACCAAACACATCGGTCACGAACCCCCGGCGGGCCCGGACGACTACGAGCGGGAAGAATTTGACGATGCGGCCCGACGATTCGCGAAAATCGAGGCGGTCCAGAACCTGATCCGGCAGCGATTGGCCGAACTGGCGCCCGACGTTCTCATCATCATCGGCAATGACCAAGACGAAAACTTCGGTCCGTTCGGCGCTCCGCAATTCGCCATCTACACCGGCGACCAAGCACTCGTCAACGATCGCATGTCGCAGACATCCCGGCTATACCCCTGTGACCGGCCTTTCGCACTGGAACTGTTGGGGCTGTTGCTGGACAACGGTTTCGACGTCGCTCAGGTGTGGAAACCGCACGGAGATGCACTGACCGCGCACGCCTTCACCCAAGTGGCCCATCATTTCGTGCCCGACGCCGGCACACCGATTCTGCCGATCTTCGTCAACGCCGTGACTCCACCGTTTCCCCCACCGCGCCGCTACTTCGAGTTCGGACGGGCGCTGCGCGGCGCTTTGGCACACGCCGGCGACGGCAAGCGGGTGGTGCTGTGCTCCTCCGGTGGTCTATCGCATTTCACCGTGGCCCAGTTCACGCTCGCAGGCTATCGAGGTCCGCACGCGATGGGATCGATCTGCACCGACTTCGACCACGGGCTCCTTGAGGCGATTCGCGTAGCGGATTTCCATCGGATCGCCGCGCACAGCGCCGACGAACTGGTCGCCAACGGAGACTCCGAATTCCTGCAGGGCATAACGCTACTGGGCACGCTTCCTGACGGCGCCACCCCTAAAGTTCTTGAATACCAACCGATTTACCGGGCGATGACCGGCCTGTGGGCAGCGTTATGGGATCTGACGGCGTGACGGCCGCATACGTGGGCGCCGGTGGCGGATCGGGCAGGTGGCGGGCAACCTTGGGACCCGTCACACAGCTTCCCGCCGACGGACAGTCCTGCGTCTTCGAGACAGACGACAGGCGCATAGCAATCTTCAACGTCGACGGCCAGTTTCACGCCATCGATGACACCTGCACCCATCGCCCGGCATCGCTTTCTGAAGACGGCGAGCTCGACGACGGTGTCCTGGTCTGTGGCTGGCACGGCTCGATGTTCGACCTCGCCACCGGCAAAAATGTCGGGCCGCCGGCGTGCGACGCGCTGCGCACCTATGACTTGGAGATCTCCGAGACCATTGTGGCGGTCGAGCGCGGCTAGGGTGCCTCCAGCTCGGCCTGCGCGGGCTCCGCACATCGCTCCGGTGCCGCCGCGCTGATACCCGGCCGGGTGAAGTGGCCACTTCTGACCGCACTGCGCAGCGCCGACGAAATGCTGCGCGCCGTGTTTTGCGCGGTGGTGACATAGTCCAACGGCGATACCTGGCCGCCCAGCAGGCTGACACTCACCGCCGCGATCGGGTGCTGGGTTCCGGGCCCGAAGATGGGCGCCGCGACACACGACAGCCCGATCATGCTTTCGTTGCGTTCGGTGGCGAACCCGTGCGCGCGTACGTCGACCAATTCTCGCCACATCTTGTCGGGATCGGTCACCGTGCAGGAGGTGGCCGCACTCAGCCGTCGGCTCAAATAGCTTTCGACGGCGATCGAACCCGAGTAGGCGAGCAACGCCTTGCCCAGCGCCGTTTGATGCGCCGGCAATTTGGCGCCGACAGCGGTGGGCAATGTCTGTTTGGGCAACGCGAGTTTTTCCACGTAGAGAACTTGATCGTCGTCGAGGATCGCCAGGTGGACGTTTTGGCGCACGTTGCTGTGCACGGCGTGCAGGATCGGCTTGGCGGTTTCGCGCAGCTGACGTGGACGGCAGAACGGTACTTGGTTACCCAGCGTGAACATCCGCGTGCCCAGAACATATCGGCTGTCGCGGCGCTCGACTAGGCCGCGAACCACCAACGTCGCCAACAGGCGATGAGCGGTAGCTTTCGGAAGGCTAGTCGCCTCGACTATTTGCGTCAGCGACCGCGTGATCCCTGGACCGTCAAAAGCGTTGAGGATGTCGATCGCCTTGTCCAGCGAAGTCCGGTTGGCTCGTGACGTGGCTGGACCCGGGCACGCAGGCCTGGCGGCCACCGGTGGACTCATTGCCTCACCCCACTCCTTGCCAACCGAACCATTTTTGAAGAGCTTTCGGTTCCCACATCCTACAAGTCAATAATCTTTCCGCTCCGTTAAATGCGTAACGGATATGTTCTTTTTTGGCTTTTATCAAATCCTTTCGCCGAAGGGTGCGACAGCGCCTTCTCCGATTGCCGCCGCCCATGGCCGTGGACACCGGTGGTCGATCAGTCCGGCGCAACGCCCACACCGCCGAGGGCGGCGTCTCTCGCTTGGCCCCTCGTCGGGCGCTGGCGACAGCGGGAGCGCTTGGCCCCCAGCACATCTCACCTCTTCGTGAGCGTTGCGAATCGGGGCTCAACCCGGTTGGACCTCGACGGGCAGGTGGCTGTAGCCGCGCAAAGTGTTGCACAGGCGCGGTTTTGGCTCACCAACCAGCGTCCACGTCCGAATCCGCGCGGCCAGTGCCTTGAACAAGACCTCGGCCTCCAGCCGTGCAATGGCCTGACCGACGCAACTGTGCACCCCCATGCCGAATGCGACATGGCCGACCGCTTTTCGTTTGATATCGAAGTCGTCCGGTCGTTCCCATCGGTCGGGATCACGATTTGCTCCGGCGAACAACACCAACACCTTGGCGTTGGCCAGGATGTCTACTCCATCGATCGTGGTGGGGCAGGTCGTTGTGCGGAAGAACCCGATCACCGGTGATTCCAGCCGCAGGGCCTCATCGAATGCGCTTCGGGCCAGGTCTGGATACCGACGCAGCAGTTCCCACTGGTCGGGGTTGCGCACAAACGCACCGATGGCGAGCGCAATTCCATTGATCGTGGTGTCGACGCCGGCCGCCAGGAACGATCTAACCAGCAAATCGGCGTTCTCCTCGGTGATCTCGCCCGCGCTGACCGCACTGTAGATGCGCGCCCCCAGGCCGTCGTCAGTCAGCGCTGCGCGCGAACACTGTTGATGCACCCAATTGGTGACCTCCGCTGCACGCATCATCGCCGCTTCGAACAAATCGTTACGCGGCCCCCACCCGTTGAACACCATCGACTCGAACGCCAGCAGCATGTCTTTGTTCTTATCTTTGAGCCCGAAGGCCTCAGGAAACACCTCGGCAGGAAAAACTTCCGCTAACTCGGAAACCGCATCGAATTGCCGCTTGGTGATCAGCTTTTCGACCAGACTGTCGGCGCGTTCTTCAAACATCACCCGCAATGCCTTGAGTGCGCTCGGCGCGACCGCCCGGTTGACTGCCCGCCTGTTCACGGTGTGGATCGGCGGATCCGACTCCAACAGGATGCTGGCTCCTCGCCACGAGGACTTCTTCAGGTCGTCGATGCCAGTTCCGGATTCCGAGGAGAAGGTCTCATGATCACGCAGGATCGCATCAACATCGCGGTAGCGGGCCACCGCCCAAATCCCGTATTGCTCGAGGTACACCGCCGGGGCCGCCTCGCGAAGACGCTTCAGATCAGCAAACGGGTTACTCAAGAACTCGTGTGAATACGGGTCGATGGCGTGCACCCCGCCAGCGCTACCGCTCGTTTCACAGGACACCAATTCCGCCACGCTGGAAGCTCCCATTCCTCTGAACGTCTCATCGTGCTCTAACCTCGGC
This sequence comes from Mycobacterium sp. E796, assembly GCF_001672815.1. Lineage (GTDB taxonomy): Bacteria > Actinomycetota > Actinomycetes > Mycobacteriales > Mycobacteriaceae > Mycobacterium. The sequence continues at coordinate 13,275 of NZ_LZKK01000379.1, forward strand.
CCGTTGCCAGCTCGCGTTCTAGGATTCGGAACGCAGGTGAGACGGTGGTCAGCCCAGCCTGGTCATCCAGCGGTGGGTGTCGACGAACGTGCCGCGCTGGATGCCGGTCAACGCCTTACGCAGCGCGATCGTCACCGGGCCCGGCTCCCCGCGGCCGACCGTGAACCCACCGCCCACGTGTTTCACCCCGGCGACCGGTGTGATGACCGCGGCGGTGCCACAGGCAAACACCTCGGTGATTTCCCCGGCCGCGGCATTCTGCTCCCACTCGTGGACGTCGATTCTGCGCTCCACGACCCTCAATCCGGAATCGCGCGCCAAGGTGAGCAACGAGTCTCTCGTGACGCCCGGCAGGATCGAGCCGCTCAGGTCGGGCGTGACGAGCCGCGCCTCGGCGCCGCGGCCAAACACGAAGAACAGGTTCATCCCACCCATCTCTTCGACGTAGCGGCGTTCAAGCGCATCGAGCCACACCACCTGATCGCATGCGTTGTCCGTCGCCTGCGCCTGCGCCAACAACGACGCCGCGTAGTTGCCGCCGAACTTCGCGGCGCCGGTACCGCCCGGACACGCGCGCACGTACTCGGTGGACAGCCACACGGTGACGGGCTTGATGCCACGCGGGAAATACGAGCCCGCCGGGGAGGCGATCACCAGATACCGGTACCGCTGCGCCGGGCGCACCCCGAGCCCCGGTTCGGTGGCGAACACGAATGGCCGCAAATACAGCGAATCCTCACCGGCCCCGCATGGCACCCAGCTGCCGTCGACCGCGAGAAGTTGACGCAGCGAATCAATGAACATCTCGACGGGAAGCGCGGGCATGGCGAGCCGGCGCGCGGAGTTTTGTAGCCGCACCGCGTTCGCCTGGGGCCGAAACGACATGATCGAGCCATCGGCCCACCGGTAGGCCTTCAACCCCTCGAAAATCTCCTGGGCATAGTGCAACACGATCGCCGAGGGATCGAGTTCGATGGGCCCGTAAGGGATTACGCGCGCGTCATGCCAACCCTTTTCGGCGCAATAGCTGATCGACACCATGTGGTCGGTGTGATACTGACCGAACGGTGGGTTGGTCATCAGTTGTGCGCGCCGCTCCGCGGAGGCCGGTTGCGCGCTGCGGGTGACCGCGAACGTGAGAGCGCGGCCGGGCATGGCGCTCGCCACGATGCTCAATTGCCGTTCGGCGGGGTCAGCATGCTCTGCCAGCTCTTGTGCGTCGGTGCCGTTTGCGCGAGGTCGGCTTGGGTGTACTCGTGGCCATCGGGCCCGAAATAGGTGCCCGTGGCGGGGTTGTACTGGGCGGCCGCGATCGGCGGCGGCGGTGCCGCCGGCGCGGCCTGCGGTGCCGAACCCGGCGGCAGTTGGGGGATGTCTTGTCCGCTCAGGGTTGCGTTGGGGTCGCCCTTCCAGTAATTACCGTCATTCAGCGGCACGTAGTTTTCGTCGCTTTCGCACATCTTGACCGTCGGGGCGCGTTTGCCTGGCCGCGTCTCACACGGCAGGTTGCGCGCACCGCGCACGTCGTTCGACGCGTCCTGCGGAATCCGGCAATAGATGCCGCCGTCGGGTCGGTCCGGGTAATCCTCGTTGACTTGCGTACGCCGCTGTTGCGGCGGCAGATAGCCAGTGACGCAGGGAGGGGGAAGGTTGACGTTGAGATCGAAGGCGAGATAGATGCCCTTGTACTTGGTATTGAGGTTGGCGACTTCCACACCGCCGGCCACGGCCACGATCTGGGGAAGCAATACCAAAAGCTGCTCGAGGTTGGGCTGGTAGGTCAGGCCCACCTGGCCGACGGAAACCAGGTTCGCCAGCAGGGTCGGGATGGTGGGCTGCACCCGCTCGATCAGTGACCGCGCCCCCTCCGCCGCTGCCGGACCCAATCGCAGGATTCCGGCAACCGCCGCATCTTGTCCCTGGAACTGCCGGCTGATCGTCGCCAAGTGAGCCGCCCAGCCCTGAATTGCATCAGCACTTTCGGCTTGGGAGTCCAGTACCGGCTTGGATCGATCGATCAGAGAGGTCAGCTCGTCTTGGTGGGCGTGAGCGTCGACCGCCAACGTGGTGGAGCCCCTCACCAAGCGCGAGAGCTCCGCCCCCAGCCCACCAACGGCGAGATAGGACTCATCGATCGTGGTCTTGAGAGCCTCGCGCGGGATGGCCTGCAAACCGCGGTTGGTGGCATCGAGCAACGCGCTGATATCGGGCGGGACCGTGGTGCGATCTACGGGGATGACATCACCCTCTTTGAGGGCTGGGCCGCGGTCGCTGCGCGGCACTAGCTCAACGTACTGTTCACCGATGGCCGATTGGCTGTGGACTTCGGCGTCGACATCGGCCGGGATGGTGATGTCGGAATTCAGTGACAGCGCCGCCGCCACCTCGCCATCGCTGAGGCGTACATCGCTCACCCGGCCCACTTCGGTTCCGCGGTAGGTGACATTGGCCCGCGGATAAAGCCCGCCAGCGCGCGCCAGCTGCATGGTCACCGTGTAACGCCCGATGCCGAACAACAGGGCGGGAACCTTCAGGTAGCCGAAGATCATGATCGATGCCGCGGTCAACGACACGGCCGAGAACACGGCCAGCTGGACGCGGATGAGCCTGGTCAATCGCACGTTAAGGCCCCTGATCCAAATGGTAGGGCACAACCAGCGGGTTGCCTTTCGTGTACGGGCTGGGCAGCTGCCCGATGGTGCGACCCCACTGCATCTCGAGTTCGGTCAGGTTGCCCTCCCAGCGGGTACCGGTGAAAAACGCCGCGTCCATCCGGCTCAGGGTCATGTCGAATATCACCACCGAGTTGGCGTAATCGCCGCGGAACCACTTTGTGATGTTTTCCGCGGGCCACGGATAGGTCGCCAGGCCGCTCAGCGAACGCGTCAAAGCCGGGCCGGCGTTGGCCAGGGACTCCAGCACTGGTGCCGCATCTTTGAGTTCGGCCACCAGCGATTCTTTGGTGCGGTTGACCGAATCCGCTGCCAGCGCGCTAAATCCGCCCAGGCGCGTCAGCGTGTCCGCCAACTTCACCCGCTCGTCTTTGAGCACCGCCAAAGCATCGGGGATGGTCCGTAATGCCTTGTCCAGCACCGAACGTTGTTCGGCGAACTGGCCCATCAGCTTGTTGAAGCTGTCGGTGGCCGCGATGATGTCGTCTTTTTGTGCATTGAGGTTGTTGATGAACTTGTCGAGTTGGGTCAGCAGGCTTCTCACGTCCTGTTCGCGCCCGGAGAAGGCGGTGCTAAACGCCTTGGTGATGTCTTGAAGCTGGCCGAGGCCGCCCCCATTGAGCAGCAACGACAGCGCCGCCAGCGTTTGCTCGGTGTTCGGGTACGCGCCCCCCGACGCCAGCGGGATCAGCGAGCCGTCGTGCAGCCTGCCCGTGGGCGGTGCGTCAGTGGGCGGGCCCAATTCGACATGCAGCGAACCCAGCAGGCTGGTCTGCCCGAGTTTGGCTGTGGCATTCGCCGGCAGCTGCACGTCACCATTGATCCGCATAGTCACCAACGCATGCCAGCCCTGGCGCGCGATGTTGCTCACGGTGCCGACCGTGACATCGCCCACCCGCACCCGTGAGTTCCGTTGCAGGTTGTCCACGTCGGGTAATTGCGCCTGGATCGTGTACGCCCCGGGCCCTCGGCCCTGCGTGCCGGGCATCGGAATGGAGTTCAAACCCCGCCACCCACAACCGGCCACGCAGCTCGCCACAAGCATCACCGCTGCCGTCGTGCTCCACCACTTCCGTGCGCGCATCAGGAGCCCCCTTGCGGCGGCACCATCATTCCCCGCAGGCCGTCGGCCGGGTTGGTCGACACTGCTGGGGGGGCAGGCACAGGTGCGGCACTATCGGCGGGCGGGCCGGCCGCAGGGGCACCGGCGGGCGCCGGCGGCACGTAGTCCGGACGCATCCAGTCTTCGCTGTAGGTCACCTCGTTGGGCCTTGCATTCGGGCCCACAAACAGGTTTTCGCCCAGTGGCAGGAAGTTGTACTGGCGGTTTTTGATGATCGGCGCCAGGTATTGCACGCACAACTTGGCCGACTGCTCGGCACCGAGCCTCGAGGCCGCCTGAATTGCCCCGCAGATGAACGTGATTGGGTCGGCGAAGTTGTTGACCACCAGCGCACCGACCAGAGCTCCCTGGGCGGGATGATAGACATTGACGAAGTTCTGCAGGGCTGTCGGGGCAACATGCAGCGATTGCTTGATGTCATCAAGGCTTTCGTTGAGCGCGGTGGTGACCGAGGCGAGCTTCTCCGACGTCGTACCCAGCGCTTCCTTGTTGTCGGCAACGAAGCCCCGGACGTCATCGATGACCGCGTGCACATCACGCAACGCATCGTTGATCTTCGTCGGATCGTCGGCGAGCAGCCCGGTCACCGTGGCCAGGTTCTGGTTGAGCGCGACCATCAAGTCGGTGCTCTGCTGCAGGGCCGATACCAACACAGACAGGCTTTTGACCGTGCCGAAAATGTCGTGGCTGTGATCGCCGAGGGCCGAAACCGCTTGCGAGAGCTTGATCAAGGTGTCACGGATGTTCGGACCCTGACCGCGCAGGTTGTCGGCGGCAGTATTGGCCCAGGCACCCAATGTGCTGACACCACCGGGCTGGGTTGGCTGCAGCATCTCGGTCAGCTTCTGCAGCTGCCGGCGGAAGTCGTCGAACTCCATCGGAACCGCGGTCCGCTGCTGGGAGATGATCGAATTGTCTTGCAGCACCGGGCCGCCGGTGTAGGCGGGGGTCAGCTGAATCGCGCGCGCGGTGACCAGCGAGGGTGACAGGATCACCGCCTTGGCGTCAGCGGGCACACGGTATTTGGAGTCATACCAGAACGAGATCTTGACCCGTTGCGGTTGGGGCTCGATCTTGTCGATCTTGCCGACCGGCACCCCGAGGATACGCACTTCGTCACCGACGAAGATTCCGTTGCTGTTCTCGAAGTATCCGACAACGCTGATGCGGCCGATCCCGCCGACACAACGCACCAGCGTCACCGAGCCGAGCACCACGAGCAGCACCAGCACCGCCGCCAAGCCGATTTTGGTATTGCGCGACGTCATGGCCGGCCTCCCCCGCCCGGCGCGTCGGGGGGTGCGATCTCGTTGGGAGCGGGTTCATACACCCGCGTCGGCGTCGGGGCCGGCGCGACACCCGCCGGTGGACCGGGGGGCGGCCCGCCGGGCGGGCCGGCCGGCGGCGGTTCTCGATACGGGTAACAGCCCGGGCCGGGCAGCAGGCACGGGTGATCATCCGGGTTACCCGTGATGGCGTCGGGAAGGGTCCGGCGCGGATCACCGCCCTGGCCCGTGCGGGGGTACGGCACCGGCAGCGGCGGAGTCGCCGGCTGCCCGGTCTGCGGGTCGACGCGCTGCGACGGCAACAAGGTGTTGGGATCAAGGCCCAGGTCGGAAAAGGCGGCGTCGACGAACGGCTGCAGGTATTGACCTGGCAAAATGTTGGAGATGTAGGTCTTGAAAAACGGGCCCGCCGACAAAGCCTCCCCCAGCGACAGGGCGTAGGCGTTGAGCAACTTAAGCGACTTCTGCACCCGCTCCTTGCGGTTGTCGACGATCGCCAAGACGCCGTTGAGTTTATCCAGTGCAGGCTTCATCGTCGCCCGGTTCTCGGCGATGAAGCCCTTCAACTGCTCGCTGACCGAAGCGATGTTGCGGAAAATGTGCTCAAGGGCCGCGCTTTGGCTTTTCAGTTGGATCAGCAGGGCGTTGGTATCGGCGATGAGGCCCACAACTTGGTCGCTGCGCTGAGCGAGCACCCCCGCCGCCTTGTTGGCGTTTTCCAGCAGTTTGCGCAATTGCGCATCACGCTCGTCAAGGGTTTGGGAAAACCGCGCCACCCCCTCAACCGCGGTCTTGACCGCCGGGGGTGTCTCGGAGAAGGTTTGCGCGAGCACGTGCAGCGACTCAGACAACTGGCCGGTGTCAAGGCCGCTGATGGTGGTGGACAGATCGCTGAGTGCGTCGGGCAGCTGGTAGGCCGAGGTCGTGCGATTCAGCGGGATCGGGCCGGTTTGGTGGCCGTCACCGCGCGGAGTGACTTCCAGAATTTTGGCGCCCAGCAGGCTTTTGGTCTTGATCGCCGCCTCGCTGCGGTCACCCATCGCGATGTGCTTGTCGACGGTGAACTTCACCAGCACGCGCGGCCCATCCAGCGCGATCGAGGACACCTGCCCCACCCGGAACCCCGCAACCTGCACGGCCGCATCGGTTCTCAACCCTCCGGCTTCGGCGAAATAGGCCGCGTAACTGGTGGTCTGGTTGATGAATGGCAGCTTGTCGTACTGCAAGGCGACCAGCACCGCGCCGGCGATCGCCACCACGCCGGCGGCGCCGATGACGAGGTTATTGCGTTCGGCGAACGATTTCATTTGGGCGTACATCTTCCCGAGGGCTGTTCGGCCACTTTGATGTACACCGGCTGGCCCCCTTTGCCGTTGACCTTGAACAACAAAGAACAGGCGTAGTAGCTGAAGAAATCGCCGTACAGGCCCTGGCGCGCCAGTGCCTGGTATGCGTCGGGCAATGTGTTGAGCAGGTTGTCCACGTAGTCGTGATCGGCCAGGACGGTGCCGGAGGTTCGGTCCGTTTGCGTGATGGTCTCGTGCAATGCTGGACGGCCCTGTTGCAGCAGATCGGCAATCGACCCCGCGGCGGCGTTGGCGTAGGCCAGGCTGTTGGTGACATCTTCCTTGCGGTCGGCCAGTGTCTTGATCAGTGCGCTCAGCGAATCCACCGCCTTGGCGAATTGCGTGCTGCGGTCACCCAGCGACCCGAGCACGCTGTCGAGGTTGACGATCACCTGTCCGATCAACTGGTCACGGTCGGCCAACGTGTCGGTCAGCGCCGCGGTCTGGCTAAGAAACGATCCGATCGTTGCGCCCTGGCCTTGAAAGGCCGAGATCAGCTGACCCGACAAGGCGTTCACCTGGTCGGGATCCAGGGCGCGAAACAGGGGCCGGAATCCGCCGATGAGAGCGTCGAGATCCAATGCGGGCGCGGTGCGGTCGATGGGGATGGTTTCTCCGGGTCGCAGCCGGCGCGGTCCTCCGGCGCCTTCCTGCAACGCCAGATAGCGGCCCCCGATCAGGTTGTCGTAGCGAACCACCGCCTTGCTGCCCTCGGTGAGCACGACCGAGTCTTCGGCGCTGAATTCGACCCGCGCGGTGGCATCACGTTGGATGGAGATGCTTTGGACCTTGCCGACTTCCACGCCGGCGATCCGCACAAAGTTGCCGTTCTCCAGGCCGCTGACGTTGCTGAATATGGCGTAGTAATTTCTGGTCGCCTCGAAGCGCAGCTGGGCAAAGACGGCGATCAGCGCGAAGGTGCCGACCAGGCAGACGGCGATGAAGATCGCCGAGCGCCAGATGGCGCCCGACACCGAACCTGTCATGGCCTCTCCTGGATCGTTGTCTCGACTGTCTGGCCGGTCATGGGGCTGGGGCGGCTTCTCGGGGAAGCGGAGGCGCCGGGGTCGGCTGCGCGGTGGCCGGCGCCGAAACCACGAACGGCTCCGAGCCCGGTGTGGGGCCGGGTTCACGAGGCGGACCGGGAGCGGGTGCGGGCGGCAGTCCCGGATACCGGGGGGTTCCGTCGGGGGCGTATTGCGGCGCCCCGTAAGGCGGCGCGCCCGGGTAGGGAATCGGGCCGGGCGCGGGCCCGCCGGGATAGCGGATGCTCGGCGGCTCGGGTGTGCCGCGGGTCACCGGGAAGTAGTTGGCCCAACCGGGGAAACCGATTCCGGGGTTGGGCCGGACATCCACCCCGGTGCCCCAGCCGGTATTGGTGATCAGTTGACGCACCGGCCAGTTCTTGGAGACGTCCGGCAGCGAGCCGCAGCCCGGTTTGCCGCCGGGTCCGCCCTTGGCGCCCACGACGGGCAGGTTATCGGGATACCGGTAGGGGTCATCGCCGAGCAGAAAGCCGATGTCCAGAATCGACGAACGCCCGTTGCCGCCCAGCATGTCGTAGGCCCCGTTGTCGAGGTACCACTTGGCGCCCAACAGCAAGCAGGTGTACTCGGGGTTGTACTTGAACAACAAGTCCATCGTCGGGCGCAGCGTGTTCACCGAATTGATCAGGTTGGCTTGGTTGGGCGCCAACACGCCAATTCCGCTGTTGGACAGGCCCATCACGCTGAGCAACAACGCATCCAGCGCCGACGCGTTGGCTGTGATCGTGGCACCCGTTGTGCTCGCCGCATTGAGCGTCTGCAGAATGTCGGGCGCTGCCGCACTGTAGGCGTCGGAAAAGCGCTTCGCCGCCCGCCAGTCGGCACGCGCGGTGTCGCTGCGTGAGTTCAGCGCCAACAGCACCTGATTCGCGGCGGTGGTGGCCTCACCGATAGCCGGTCCTTCGCCGCGAACACCCTCAGCCAAGGCCGACAGCACGCCGTTGAGCTTGGCGGGGTCGATCTGGTGCAGCACATCGACCAGATCCTGAAACACCGTGTTGACTTCGGTGTTGACGTTCTGCGACTGCAGCACCTGTCCGGCAGCCAGCCGCTGGCTGCTGGGATGCTCGGGGTATAACAGCTCGACGTATTTGGCGCCGAATATGGTGGTGGCCCGAATCCGGGCCGACACGTTGGCCGGGATGTGCCGGATCTCGTCCGGATAGATATCCAGCTTCAACCGAACCGGCCCGCTGCCGCCGGAAACTCCGCTGACCTGGCCGACCTGCACCCCGCGCAACTTGACCTTGCTGCCGGTGTCCATGACCAGGCCCGCGCGGTCGGACGTAAGCAGCACGGGCACATAGGAATTGAAGGAATCGCTAAACACCAGCCCGGTCAGCACCAGGACCGCAGCGAGAACCCCAACCAGCAACAGCGCCCACCACGCCGGGTCGAGGCTGCCATCGGACTCATCTATGTCCATCGGCTCATCCGGAGAGATCGAGGTTGCCGGAATGCCCGTACGCGGCCAACGAGACCAGCAAGGTGATGAACACCGCACACACCAACGAGGTGCGCACCGCGCGCCCGACCGCCTCGCCCACCCCTGCCGGGCCGCCGGAGGCGGTGAATCCGTAGTAGGTGTGGATGAGCATGATGATCGCGCCCATCGCGACGACCTCAACGAACGACCACAGCACATCGAGCGGGTTGAGAAAGGTGTTGAAGTAGTGGTCGTAGACGCCCGTTGACTGTCCGTAGCCGAACGTGGTTCCAAAACGCGCGGCAAAAAACGATGTCAAAAGCCCGACGCAGTACAGCGGAATGATCACGACGACACCGGAAATGACCCGGGTTGAGCCGAGGTAGGCAATGGAGCGCACGCCCATCGCTTCCAAGGCGTCGATTTCTTCGCTGATGCGCATCGCGCCCAGCTGGGCGGTGGCCCCAGCGCCGATGGTGGCCGCCAGGCCGATGCCCGCCGTCGTGGGTGCGATCGCGCGCACGTTCAGGTATGCCGACACGAAACCGGTCAGCGCCTCCACCCCGATCCCGGCCAGCGAGTTGTAACCCTGAACCGCGATGATCGCTCCGGTGGACAGGGTCAGGAAACCGACGATGACGATGGTGCCACCGATGATCGCGAGAACCCCAGTGCCCAGGCTCATCTGAGCCACGAGGCGCGCAATCTCGGTCCGGTAGCGCGTGCAGGCGTCACCCGTAGCGGCCAGTGTGCGGGCGTAGAACCGGGTCTGGCGTCCCAGCCGCCGCCAGGCTCCGACACAGCCGTCGATGATGTGAGCGGTCCGCGGATACCGCTGGGTACCAACCGATTCGATGCTCACATTGCCGCCTTCACGCCGACGGCGGTGACGATCAGGTTGATCACGAACAGTGCGATGAAGGAGAAGACGACCGTCTCGTTGACCGCGTTGCCGACCCCGGCGGGTCCCCCGCTGACGGTGATGCCCTTGTAGCAGGCGATCAGGCCGGCGGCCAGGCCGAACAATGTGGCCTTGACCAGCGACACGACCACCTCGGTGAGGCCCACCAGAAGGGTCAGGCTGGAGACCCACGCGCCGGGGGTGATGTGCTGGATGAAGACCGAGAAGCAAAAGGCGCTGGTCAACCCGGTCAGGGTGACCAGCGACAACAACAGCATCGCCACGAAAGTGGAGGCGATCATGCGGGGCACGACGAGTGCTTGCACGGGATTGATGCCGAGCACTCGCAGGGCGTCGAGTTCTTCTCGAATGGTGCGCGCGCCCAGGTCGGCGCACATCGCCGTGGCGCCGGCGCCAGCGACCACCAGCACGGTCACGATGGGGGCGATCTGGGTCACCGTGCCCAACGCGGCACCGGCGCCGGAGATGTCGGCGGCACCGAACTCGATGAGCAAAATGTTGGTGATGAACACCGACAGCGCGCAAAACGGGATGGCCAACAGCAATGTTGGGGCGATCGACACCCGCGCGACAAACCAGAATTGCAGCGCTAACTCGCGCCACCTGAATGGCCGCCGGGGCAGAAAAAACAACGCGTCCAACGCCATCGCGCAGAAATCACCGAAGGCGCGCAGTGGCCGGTCCGCCACCCACCCCGCTGTTGCGGTTGCACCGCGGCGCCAGCTCGAGCCGACACCGGCCGCCGCGATTTTCGTCATGGATGCATGTTCGTCGGCCCGTGAGCCGGCCGCATGATGTGTTTCGAAGAGCGGAACCGATCTATGCCGGCGGCTAGTTAAGCGATTTCGGCACGTTGGGCGTGTGCGGCCGAGATGGCGAGCAGTTCGCGGCGAACGTGGGCCCTGACGCGTTCGAGTTCGCCGGCATCGAAGCTGCGCCGGCTGACGCCATCGCTAGGCGCGGTGGCGTTGGACAGATGGGGCCACACCTGCGCGGCGACCCGCGCGAACAGCGGCGGGCCGCCCATCGCAACGACGGTAAAAGGCCCCGCCTGTGCCCAGCGCCGGGCAAGACCGTCGCGGACCACGATGTCAAGGTCCTCGGCACTGACGATGCCCTCGTCGACCAGGCAGACCGCTTCGCGCAGAAAGGCGAACTGCAGCCTGTTGATCACAAAGCCCGATACATCTTTGCGAACCCTGATCGGGGTTTGACCCATCGCGCGCAGCACAGCCTCGATATCCGCGTAGACCGTCGGTGAAGTTTGGGATCCGGCGATCAACTCGACCACAGGAAATGCTGCGGGCGGATTGAGATAGTGCGTGCCGACCAGCCGGGCGGGGTCAGCCAGGGCGGCCGCGATATCACCGATCAGCAGCGACGAGGTGTTGGTGCACAAGATAGCCGACGGACACGCCGCCTGAGCTTCACCGAGTTGCACCTGCTTGACCTCGAGCACCTCCGGCAGCGATTCGATCACGATCGCAGCCTCGGTGGCGGCTTCGGTCACCGTGATGCACCACTGCACATCGACGCGGCCGTTATTGACCTGGCGACGCACCCGTTCGATCGCCTCTTCGGGCGATGTTGACGGCGAGGTCGTCACCCGCACCTGGTATCCCGCCGTCACGTACTGGGCAGCGATGGCGGACCCCATCAGTCCCGCGCCCAGCACCGCAACCGTTGCCCCGGGACCTATTTCACTCATTTCGACCTCCTCCTCAAAACTGTGCGGACACCCGACCCAGGCGGTCGAGCTCCGCGTCGAATAGGTCACCGCGGGCGACGCTCAACGGCGCGGTGATCGAACCGGACATGATGATGCTGCCGCTGGACAAGGGCCCCTGCTCTGCAAGTGTGTTCGCCAGCCAGGCAAGGGATTTCAGAGGGCCGCCCAATACCGCCGCACCCGCGCCAGTCTCGCGCACGGTGCGGTTCTTGGCGAAAACGCAACCGATCATTCGCAGATCCAAATCGGTGACCCGGACCGGGCGCTCCCCGAGGACGAACGCCCCGGACGAGCCGTTGTCGGCGATGGTGTCGCGCAGCGTGATTCGCCAATCACGGATACGGCTGTCGATGATTTCTATTGCCGGTAAGCAATAAGCGACCGCCCGGGCAGCGGTGGCAGCGCTGACACCGGGGCCGCACAGATCGTGCTCGAGCACAAAGGCCACCTCGGGCTCAACCTTGGGGGCAATGAATTTGTCGAGAGGTATCCCTTCGCCGTCAGCTAACAGCATGGTGTCGAACAGGTGACCGTAATCGGGAACATCGACTCCCAGCGCGGTGCGCATCGGCGCCGACGTCAAGCCGACCTTGTATCCGACGACAACCTCGCCCCCCGCCGTCCGGTCGCGGGCTTGCGCCACCTGGATCCGGTATGCGTCATCCACTGTCATCCCCGAGGCCCGCTCCACCAGCGGATCAATCGGGCGCCGAGTCTTATAGCAGCCCAGCAATTCCTGTGCGACGCTCTCATGCTCGCGTGCGGTCATCACCATAACCAGTCCGCTCTCATCACATTCCGGCACTAATGCCAGACCGTTTCGACCACCGCGACCGCGGGGGGATTGCCAATGCCATGGCGCCCTCTCAGTCGATCGCCTCAGGGACGCGCAACGTGTCGGCGAACAACTCCTCGGGTGCCACCGCCCGGTTGCTGAGCCCCTGCTGAAAGGAATATCGGCACGCCGTGTCGAGCGTCGTCCTGTTCGCCTCAAGCCCGTAGGGCCACAAATCCGCCCCGTAGATCTCGCGGGCATCATCAAGCCGATGCAAAAACCCCGGCAGCGCCACCGGCGAGTGCCCGCCGATGCCCTTCATCCGTTCCAGGCAAAGGTCTTTGGCCGCGACAAACGCCTTGTACAAATTGAGCGCAACCCACGGGTGGCGCTCATAAAGATCCCGTTTCACCACGACCAGATGCATGATCGGATAGACGCCGGTGCGACCGAAGTATTCGATTTCGGCCGCCAAGGGATCCGGGTAAAGCCGGCGCACGATGGGCGCTGATCCCCCCAGCAGCGCCGACCCATACGGATTCAGGCTGGCCGCTACCGATCCCTCGGCCAGCATCTCATCGATCGTTCGCTCACGTTCGACCTCAATAGTCACATCGGGTATCGAAATCGATTCGCGCTCGATTCGGCCGGGGGTGTGATGGCCTGCCTGCACCCAGGTAATGCTGCGATGATCGAGGCCGTACTCGTCGAACAACAGCCCACGCATGAAAAGCGCCGCGGTCATGTGGTATTCGGGAACAGCGATCCGCTTACCTGGCAACTGGTGAGCGGATTCGATCTCCCGACGCAAGATGATGCCGTCATGGCGAAAGACCCGCGAGGTGAACACCGGCAGGCCCACATAGCGATCGTCGCCTCGCGCGACGCGCATGATGAAGCCCGATAACGACATCTCCGCGACATCGAACTCGTCGCACTGGGTGAGTCGCCAAAATGTCTCGGTAGGAGTCATCGTCAGCGGGACCAGGTCGATCCCGTCCGGTCGAATCTCTCCGGATCTGATGGCCTCAGTGCGGTCATACCAATCGCACGCAAACGACAGGGACAGCCTCACCCCTCACCGGTCCTCTCGTTGGCGGCCATGGATTGGCGCCGCAGATACGCATTCGCCATGCCTAACAACTCCTCCACCGTGTCGTCTCCTGGGTCGAGCAGAATGGCCGAATTCAAGCCGGCCCGCGCCAGACGTCCCAACCCGGCAAAGCAGGCACCCAGATCGCCTGCGACGGCGAACGTGTCGATCATCTGGTCGGTAACGTGTTGCTCGGCCTCGCGGCCGGCGCGGCGGGCTTCTTGCAACAGTCGTGCGGTGTCGGCAGCAAGACCGCCCTGGATGGTGATGTCATGTACCCCATGGATACCGAGATAACGCGCGAGCGGCCGCCGCACCGCCGTACGGGCGTGTGCGCCGCTGACCGCCATGATGTAGGCGGAGATATCGATCCCGCGCCCCACCCTCTCGCGCACCCAGCGCACATAGCCGGGTGAGGTCATCACCGACAGCACCACACCGTCAGCATGTTTGGCAGCCATGGCCATCATCCGAGAGCCCTTGACCCCAAGGTGTATTCGCGCAGGCTCCAATTGCGGGTGCGTCAACTGGGCGTCAACCGTGAAGTGCTCACCGCTGAACCTGACCCGCTCGCCGTCGAGTGCACCGCGGATGATCTGGGTGGCCTCGCGCAGCGCCGACACCGGCGCCCGAAACGGGATGCCACAGCGATCCTGCATCCAGCCTTGGTTGCTCGCACCCAGCCCCAGCAACGCGCGGCCCGGCGCCAATTCGCGAAGCGAGGCGAACTCCATCGCGATCAGCATCGGATGTCTGGTCCACGGATTGATGACGCCCACACCAACATTGGGTCTTGTCGTGACGCTGGCCACCGCGGCGGCCAGCACGAAAGCCCCGTTTTCGAAATAGTCCTCCGAAACCCATATTTCCGCCACCCCCGCGTGTTCGGCGGCCTGCGCGACAGCCACCGCGTCCGCGGCCGACCTAGTGCCTGCGATCAGCAGCCCAACGCGCATCGTCACGGGTGTACCCCGGCCGGCAGTGCCGCTTGCAACGCCGCCAGGGAGGGTTCGAGAACCGCGAGATTCGGCAGGTGCTTGGCCGTGGCGCCGGGGTCTTTCAGGCCGCTCGAGGTCGACAGCACCACCACGGTGTCGTCATCGCGGATCCATCCGCGATCGGCCAGCTGGTGCGCCGCGAGCAACGTCAGCGCCGATGACCCTTCGACGTAAAAGCCTTGCGTCGAGGCCAGCTCGAGCTGCATGCCGACGATCGCCGCATCGGAAGCCTCGGCGACCGCGGTCCCGTTCGTCGCGCGTATCGCATCCAACCCTTGATAGGTCGCCACCGGAGTCGCCACCGAGAATGCCATCGAGGGCCGCGTGACAACCGTGGGTAGCTTGCCATCCCGGAAACACAGCGCGCGCGCATACGCGCCGAACGGGTCGACCGCCACCAGCCGCGGCATTCGGTCGGCCAGGCCAAAAGAAACAAGCTCGGCGAACCCCCGCTGGATCCCGGCCAGTCCGTCGCCGTAGGCGACCGGTGCCACCACGACACCAGGGATCTCGCCCAACTGGCGCCACAATTCGTAGGCGATGGTTTTGTAGCCCTCGATGCCGAACGGGGTGGAGCCGATCGGCGGGCTCAGCAGCCCCGATATCGGTGCCCATCCGAAGGCGTCGACCGCGGCCCTCATCACCGACCATCGGTCCTGGCTGTTTTCATAAGCCACCACGCTGGCCCCGTACGCCTGCATCAAGGTGCTCATCTGGGGTGGCACGCTCGACAAGGTGAGCACCACGCAGTCCATGCCGGCGGCCGCGGCATATGCGGCGACCGCCGCGCCATGATTGCCGGTCGAGGACACCACGACCGTGCGCGCTCCCGAGGCGGCCGCCTTGGTGACCGCGACAGCAGCGAGCCTGTCCTTGTATGACCAAGTGGGATTACGGGATTCGTCCTTAAGCAGCAGCCGGTTCAACCCCAGCCGTGGCCCCAGGCGCTCCAACGCAATCAGCGGCGTCCGCCCCTCTCCCAGGCTAACGGGCACGTCCCGATCCGCTAACGGCAGCAATTCCCGATACCCGAAGATGCCCGGCGCCGAGGCATCGAAGGGAAGAGGACGCGGCGTCAGGTCGTAGACCGGTATCAGGTTGACTCCCACCCCCGAGCCCGCGCACGGGTTGCATCCCAGCGGCGCGTGTGACTCTGGTGCGTCCTGCCCGCATCGCGGGCAGCGCAGATATGCCAGGTAGCGGGCACTCATCGTGGCACCACG
Source organism: Mycobacterium sp. E796 (assembly GCF_001672815.1). Taxonomy (GTDB): domain Bacteria; phylum Actinomycetota; class Actinomycetes; order Mycobacteriales; family Mycobacteriaceae; genus Mycobacterium. The sequence goes on from NZ_LZKK01000379.1 coordinate 28,914, forward strand.
GCGAGTTCTCGATCCAACGTGGTGAACAGCTCGAACCCGTTGTCGGTCACCACCCCGGTGTCTTCGACCATCATTCCGCCCCAACCCAATTCGTAGTAGGGCGTTTCCAAGCAGAACACCATTCCGGATTGCAGAACCGTCCCGACGTTGGGTGCAACGATCGGTCGTTCGTAGACGGAAAGCCCGATGGCGTGGCCCACGTGGTGGCGCCGGTATCGGGCCAGCCCATGGGCGCGCACGGTGTTGACCCCGATGTCGAAGAGCTCAGCGGCGGTCACGCCGGGTTTGGCCTGCTCGAATTCGGCTAAGACGCCGGCGTGTAAGGCGGCGTAGCGAGAACTCTGGCTCGGACTCGGTGGGCCGACGACAGCCGTCCGCGCGATATCCGACCAGTAGCCGTCGTACACACAACCGATGTCGAAGCGCACCAGGTCGCCGAATCCGATTGCCCGGTCCGAGGCGAACGCGTCGGACAGCGCGCTGCGCTCGCCGGAGGTAACCACGACGAACCGTGGGCTTGCCCCGTGCGCTGCCATCGTCTTGGCGACTACGCTGGCGATGTCGTTCTCCCGGCGGCCCGGCACGAGTGCGGCGATCCCGGCCTCGATGCCCCGCTCGGCGATCGATGCCGCGGTCCGCAGCAGCTGCTGCTCGGCGGGAAGCTTGATCGCACGCACCCCCATCAACCATTCCGTGGCATCGACAAATTGCGATGTCAAACCGGCCGCCATGATGGTTGCCCGCACCGAGGACTCCAGCGCGAGAACTGATTTCGGTCCGGTCATCCGCGAAAGCGCCGCCGCGATAGCACCGGAAAAATCGCCGTGATTCTCGATATCCGTGGTGAGCCGGCCCTCGAAGAAGAATGTCCCGTAGCTGATAAGCTCGTCCGGCGTCAGACCGCTGTCCAGGGCTGCGGCGCGCTCGCCAGCTCCCACAATCACCAGCAGCTGCGTCGGTGAGACAAGAGCGGCGATCATGGCGTCCGAAAACACCGAGGCCGCAACACTTCTGAACCCCGATGCGTATTGGACCGATTCCGCCGACGTAAGCAGCAGCATATCGAATGCGGCGTCGGCCAGCGCCGTTTGCAGCCGGGCACGACGTTGCGTGGCGAGCTGCGCTCTCAGACTGGTGTCAGTTTCCAATGGCGGGTGCCACCTCCGTCATGAATTCGGCCATCGCATCGTTCATCTGCGCCACCGACGAAGCGGTGAACACCAGGCCGGCCAGGGTGGTCACCCCTGCTTGCCGATACCCGTCGATCTGTTCGGCCACATCCTGGGCGGTGCCCACCAGATTTCTGCTGACCAGGTCATCTTGCTGACCGGCTAGCGTCGAGCCCGCCAGGGATCGCAAGTGCTCGCTGAATTCGGATTCCAAGAACACCTTTACGGCTTGTTCCTTCGTCCGGGCCACCGTCACGCCGAGTTGAAGAGCAACGTCGAAGCCATCGAGCACCCGGCCCGCGCCGGAGGCGTAGATCTCTATGTCGGCCAGGCCCGCCTTCACCTCCGCCGGCGTCAGACATCCGGGCATCCAGCCGGTCGCAAATAGCGCCGCACGGCGTCGGCTGCCCGGCGAGTTGCCTCCCGATAGCACAGGAAGCCGGCGCTGCAGAGGTTTCGGGAAACTCTCCACTTCATGGAACGAGACCCATTGTCCGCTGTATGACGCTCGGTCCTGCGTGAACAGAACCTGCAGAGATTCCATTGCCTCCTGGGCGAACTGTCCACGGTGCAGATCCCGCCCCGACCATCTCGCCGTGAACTCTTCGCGGTAGGCGCCGATGCCGACACCCAAAATCAGCCGCCCGCCCGAGATCTGATCCAACGTCGTCGCCTGTTTAGCGAGAACCAGGGGATGCCGAAACGGCAAAACGGTGACCCCTGTAGCCAGCCCGATCCGTGTCGTGCGGGCCGAAACGTGGGCGAGATAACCCCACGGGTCCAGGAAGGTCGGTGGTGTGGAATACCTTTCGCGCACATAGCGTGGCGTGTTGAGGTGATCATTGCCCCAAATCGAGTCGAAGCCGAGGGTTTCCGCCAAGACGGCCGACTCGAGCGCCTCGGCGACAGAGGCGAACGGGGATGGGTACATAAGCCCCTCGGTGCACGTCGGTACCGCAACACCAAGTTTCATCGCCGCCCCAGTTGCCATCGACACGCTTCACAGCCTTGCCGACAAGGGCGCCAACGCGAACACCGCGTTCCAGCATTCAGAAACGAGTCGCCAACGGCAACCCGCTCCAAAACATGCGCCCGACCGGTGAGAACGCCAGTCGGCAGACGGGGCGGTATGAGCTGGAAATGTTGTCGCACACCGTCTTTACGTAGGACTCCCGAACCCGCCGAACCGTGGTTCGACGACAGTCAGACCGCGGCTTCGTCGTTGCAGCGGACCGCCAGGCCCAGCAGGAACTCCGTCACGATCTTGTTGAACGTCGGCGCGTCTTCCCATTGGGGCCAATGGCCGCAGTTGGCCATTTCCACGAACTGCACATCCGGTATGTACTCGCTGGCTTTGCGGGCCTGAGCGGTCGGGATCGTGGGGTTGTGGTCGGTCCAGATGAAAAGCGTCGGCTGCGACACCTGGCGCAACGATTCCGGGGTCATCGGCACCGACACAGAGTCGCCCCTGCGCAACGCCGCCACGAGATCGGCGTTGGCGCGGCGGATGTTGTCGCGCTGATAGTACAAAAAGCGAAGGGCGGCAAGCTCGTCGGTGAGCGACTTCGCCGGCTCGTGGAACAGCCATGCCAGCCTGTCGCGCACCCCTTCCATCGTGGGCCCCTGCTCGACGATCCGCGCATTGCCTTCGAGCAGACCCTGCATCCCCCGAGCCAGTCGTTCGACGTCTTCTTCGGTCGTATCGACCATGAATGGGCCGCCGCCCACGACCACGATCACGCTGGAGACGCGGTCGGGATACCACAGAGCGCCCGACAAGGCGTGGCTCGCCCCGAACGATTCGCCCAGCACGCATGCCTTGTCCACGCCGGCCGCATCGAGAATCCCGATCATGTGGTCCACGCGGTCGCGCATCGTGGGCATGGTCTCCGGGTAGTCGGTCATCCCGGACCCGAGATAGTCCGGAGCGATGACGTGGAAGCGCTCCGAAAGCGGAACCACGTTCCTGGCAAAGGCTTCGGCGTGACCGCTCGAGCCATGCATCATCAGCAACGCGGGACCCGAACCGGCTTCCAGCACGCGCGTGCGGATCCCGCCGACGTCATAGAAGCGGACCTCGGCGCCGGCTAGCTCGAGCCAAAGCGTCTGTGCCATCGTGATGCTCACTTTCTTATTGCCGTAATGTGTTTTTGCGCCCCCGCGAGCGGGCTGATGGCCTGCTAGAACAAAACCGACAGCGCGCGCGGCAGCACCGGATGGGCGAGCTGGATTCGGCGTTCGGAAAGCTTCAACTGCCCATCGTCGCGCCGCAAGCGGTCCGCGCGCCGGCCCACGAACAGCGCCCCTTGGCTGTCTCGGGCCCGGATCTGCCAGAGCATGAAGTTCGATTGGGCCGCCAACCCGTCGTCGAGCTCCTGAACCTGAACGTTCGAGATGAGTCGGCGCTTCAAACTGGGTGGGCGCTCGACATGAGTGTGCGGCGACATCAGCCACTGACACCGGTTACGCAGCGACTGCATGTTCTCATCCAAGTAATGTCCGCCACGCTCAACCACAGTCGGCTCGACGCCGTCTACGAACTCGATGAGCGGACAGAAATACCAGATGTCGTGGCTGAGTAATTCCAGCCATTCCTCGTAGCGGCCTTCGTCCAAGAGCAGCGCCTCATGGAAAAAGAACTGCTCGACTTCCCGCACGAGGCTCTCGACAGCCATGGACATAGTCAGTCAGCTCCTCATCAGCTGTGCCCAGTAGCGATAGATCGCGAGCTGGTTGAAATCCGAGTACCCGAACGCGGTCTGGCCGGGAAGTTCCTCAAAATGGGTATCGAGGAACTCCTGCGGCGGCCGGATGCCCATTCCCATCTCGTAGTTGAGCCGATGGCGCAGCGATTCCGGCGATCCCGCTGCCAGATCCATTCGGGTGAAGTTCTCATAGTCGTCGGGTTCGACCATCCCGGACGGGGATTGGGTGCGGATGAGATCCTGGGCGGATCGCCGCTTCAGCGATTCGGGCGCGTCCTTTTCGACGACGATCCACTGCCAGTAGTCGACTTTGCGCGGCCCGGCCGGGTGCAATTGCATGAGCCCCGTTTGATTGACCGCGGTGCCGCGCGCAATGAAGCCCATATTCGGAAATATGGTTCCGACCGTGAAGTTGCCGGGATAGATGCGCGGGTCCGGCTTGGCCTCTTCCAGCTTGCGGTAGCGCTCATCAAGGTAGTCGAGGGCCTCTTGGTCCAGGAATGTGGCGGCGATGTGCCGGTCGTAGTTCTTCGCGTCGCCGTAGAGCTGGGCGCCGATAAGACCGTGTGGCGGTGCGTTGTCGGCGCCGCTGTTGGCGTGATAGAAGCGCATGTGCCGGTTGTTGAATGTGCCCGGTTCTTCGGCTCCGGGATCTTTGACCATCAGCGAACCCAGGTGCGAACTCCACGGGTGGTAGACGTCGCCGGCCAGGTTTTCTGCGGTCAGCTTCCAATTTCCCGACAACACGAGGCGCTGAGCACCCGGCAACACCTCCATGCCGCCGGCGAATCCCCGCACCAGTACCCAATCGAGATACTCGCGGATGTCACCGAGGTACTGGTCGAGCGTCAGCTCCGACTCCCATGACGCAAAGATCAGGCCGCCGTATTCGGCCACATGCGGCACCGAGATCAAACCCCACTTGTCCTTGTCGAGCACTCCCTCATAGCTGACTTCGTAGAACGGGGCGTCTTTGAGGCTTCCATCGTTACCGTAGGTCCAGCCGTGGTAGCTGCAGGTGAAAACACTCGCCTTGCCGCGGTCGAACGGGCACACCAGATTGCCGCGGTGGCGGCACCTGTTGAGATGGACCCGCAACGCACCCTTGCGATCCCGGACGAGGATCACCGGGTCTTCGCCCATTTGATTGGCCAGGAAGTCGCCGGGGTTTGGTACCTGGGATACGTGTCCGACGTACAGCCACGAGCGCCGAAAGACGCGTTCGAGTTCTTGGCGGTAGATACCTTCGTCGAAGAAAATCCGCGGATCCACGCGACCGCGCTCGACATCGCCGGCAATTGCATCGAGATCCACTGTCACACTCCACCTCCAATCGACATCGCGAGCGCCGTGCGGCTTCCAGCCAAACAGTGCTGCCTCCCAAACATCCAGTATGGTTCCGCATCTCGGAAGAATCCCGTCTGGCCACATCGAATGCCCGATATTCGGCGCAGACCGCCACGGGCCGCTAAGGCACTCAAACGCCTTGCACCGCCATCAGCTCAGCCGCCCGCGGGCCAGGGGGCCGGCATCACACCGGTTCAAATTGAGAAATCAGCCACCGACCGCCGATCTTGTCCAGAGTCACCCGCACGCTCGACGCGGTGTTGGTGGGTGGGTCATTGCCCACGGTCACTGTCTGGTTGACAAACACCAACACCACAGCGTGGGAGGGGCTTGCCGAAATCGAAGCCGCTGCAGGAACATTGGCCAGCGCCGAGATCTGCTTTTGCTTGGCTCCAGGAATGACGACATCGTGAATCAGCCCGGTATAGGAATTGCGGAAATCCCCGGTCAGCCGGTCTCGTGCGGCCCCCAAGTCTTTATCGACCGTGTCCGGTTTATACGACAACAACGCCACCATGTCGTCAGTCGCGGTGCTCACGGATTCCGTTGCCGCCAAACGAGACTGACGGTTCGAGGACTCTAACCACTTCGCGTAGCCCACACCTGTCGCCAGGATGAGGCTCAGTGCGGGCAGCAGTCCGTATGCCAGCACGCGGACCCAACGGATGCGACGCTTGCGGTTCGCATCAGAACGAGCGTCACCTTCTGGCGTGTCGGAGGTTTCGCGCTCACCGGTGCCACCATCGAATGCTGCTACATCGGCTGTACCGGCGATCTCGTTGCGATCTGAGGTGTCGCGATCGGTGGCTTCGGTGCCCTTTGGCGCCGATTCTGTGACGTCGACGGTTTCGGTTGTCATGGCACGAACTCCACATTCGAGACCTTGGCGCCCTCACCGACCCGCTGGACCTGAATACGCATCCGCCATGCCCGTGGTGGTTGGTCGGCCGCGGCGGCATTGGAGGACTTAACCGTGACCGCCACCAGCACTTGAGCCTGGTCTCCTTGGTCGGATTCGAGTGCCGCCGCGGTGATGGTGCCCTCGGATTTCGACCGGGCCTGCTGCACGACGTTGACGAACGCGGGCGAGCGGCGCTGGAAGTCGTCATAAAACGCGCCGGTCGCAGAATCGAGGATTCGCTGCACGTCCGCCTCTGCCTGGTTGTAATCGATTGTGGTCAGATTCAGCGCAGCCTGGCGTCCGGTCTGCAAGAACACGTTGCGTTGCACCTGCGCCTGCTGTGCGTGGTAAGCCCGCCAGCCCAGCCAACCTCCAGCACCGCTCAACGCAACCACGCTTACCAACCCGAACACCACGGCAAGCCGTACACCCGAGCGCGCGGACCTGGCGGTATCGCCGTCATCGACTGTGCACTCATCGGGTGAGTCGCTGAGCTGGGCTTGCGACTCCTCGCCCGACGGCGAACCAGGTTTGTCATCGACAGCTTCCGGGTCGGCCGCGGTCTGACCATCTTGTGGGTCAATGGCCTGGGCTTGTGATTCCTCGGGCGGCGGCACGGCCCATTCGGCGTCGGCGGCATCACGATCGTCAGCCACGTGTTCCTCCTAGGGCGCCCTCAAGGTAAGGGGCAATTCTCGCCTCGCCCGCCCGCCCGGATCCAGCGCGGTTCCGCAGATTGGGCCCCGATCTTTCGTCCCGCCATTCGGGCAATCAATGTGTTTAGCGCCAGATGTAGCCAAGGAGGAACAGCCATGGGTCCAGCGACCATTTTCATCCGATCCGCGGTCGTACTGGCCGGCGCCGCCATACCAGCCGCGGCTCACCTGGCGGCCGCACCGCTAGCACACGCCGACAACGCCCGACTCAACAACGGCGTCGTCGCCAACGTATACACGATCCAGCACCAGGCCGGATGCACCAACAACGTGGCGGTCTTCCCGCCCCTGCGGCTGGCCGCGCAGTGGCACACCCTCGACGTATTGAACAACCCGACCCTGGACGGCGACATCGGATCCGACGGCTCCACTCCTCAATCGCGTGCGCTCGCAGCCGGATTCCACGGAAACGTAGCCGAGACGGTGGCGATCAACCCGAGCCTGGCCATCAACAACATCGACATTCTCAACCAGTGGTACTACAACCCGCAGGATCTCGCGATCATGCAGGATTGCCAGTACACCCAGATGGGCGTCTGGTCGGAGAACAGCCTCAGCCGCAGCGTCGTCGTCGCGGTTTACGGGCATCCCGCATGACCGGATCCCTGACCCTGGGCCCTGGTGCCGATGATCGAACCCGCGTTCCGCATGCTAAGCCGACGATCTCACCGACGATTTGGCGCTGGTTAGCGTAAGGCTATGACCAACCCGTCGCTGCCACGCCATGCAGCCGTAATCCGCGAGACGCTCAAGTGAGCGTCTCGGCGCGCCTTAGCGAACTCGGAATCGTGCTTCCCCAACTCGCCAAGCCGCTGGCCGCCTATGTGCCGGCGGTGCGCAGCGGACAACTGGTCTTCACCGCCGGCCAACTCCCGCTGGAGTCCGGCACATTGGCGCTATCCGGCCAAGTGGGAACCGATGTCAGCGAACAAGACGGCAAGGCACTGGCGCGGCTGTGCGCATTGAACGCGTTGGCGGCCGTGGACTCCGTCGTCGGAATCGACTCTGTTCGCCGCATTGTCAAAGTGGTTGGATACGTCGCGTCCGCGCCCGGTTTCACCGGGCAACCAAAGGTCATCGACGGCGCCTCGGAGCTGCTCGGCGAAGTGTTCGGCGACGCCGGAACACATGCCCGCTCGGCAATCGGGGTCGCCGCCCTGCCACTGAACGCCCCAGTCGAGGTGGAAATCATTGCCGAGGTGCACGCTACGGCGGAGGTGGCCGATAGCCGGCCGCTGAGTTTCGCAGTTGCCAAATCAACTCGGGGCATAGGAGGTTAACCGCATAAGAGACCAGGTAATTGGCCGCGAATTCGTCATTGGGAGTCACGCTACTCTTGACGTCGCCCATTACTTGGCCGTAGCCGTCGCCACGCCGTACCTTGTCACAGATCCCGTAGCCGTAGCCGACCGCGTCGTTGTTGGGAAAGTTGTAATGCCGGCGCACGGCCACGTCGTACATGTACTCCACCTCGGGCGCCGGAGCGGCGTGCGCTCGTGGTGGTGGGGTTGCCGCTCCGCCGACGGCAGCGGCGGCAACCATCACGGCCGCCAGCGACTCGCGATGCTTCATGGGCGGGAGCATATGCAGAGAAATCGGTGGAATGCCGCTGACAGGTTCGCGATGCGGAACACCGTCCGTCATTGCCACTAGAGGGCGTCCCGGTCGCGTCCTGGCACCCGAGTGCACGGGTCCTGGCACGCGTGGTTGATTCCCGGCAGCATCTGACGGGCGTAGTCCCCGCCGGTGCGGACGGTCAGGGCCGCAATGATCGCGCCGACCACGCATGCGGCGGCGGTGATGATCATCGCCACCGAGAAGCCGGGACCGAGCGGCTCCCCCGGGCCGGCGGTGATGCCGGCCGCAACGGGCAGCACGGCGACCGCAAGCAACCCGGCGAGGCGCGCGACGGCGTTGTTGACGCCGGAGGCGGTGCCCGCGTAGCCGTCGGGGACGGCGGACAGGACGGCCGCGGTCAACGGCGCCACGGTGATCGCCAGCCCGACGCCGAATACGACGACGGCGGGCAGCACGGCGCCGAAATAGGTCGCCCCGGGCGCGATCCGCGCCATCAACGCCAGGCCCGCCGCGGCGATCAGCGGCCCGACCGTCATCGGCAGCCGCGGCCCCGCCCGCTGCCCGAGCGCCCCGGCCCACGGCGAGCCGATCAGCATGATGATCGTCATCGGCAGCATCGCCAACCCCGCCGCGAGCGCGGAGTAGTGCAGGCTTTGTTGCAGCTGCAGGGCCAACAGGAACAGCGCGCCGCCGACGGCGGTGTAGACGGCCAAGGTCGTCAGGTTGGCGCCGGTGAATTGCCGGGATCGCAACAGCTGCAACGGCAGCAGCGGCGATTGCGCGCGTCGTTCGATCGCCGGAAAGGCAAGCAGCGCAGCCGTTCCGGCGACAGCGGCGGTCGCCGTGACGAATGTCCAACCGCGCAAAGGCGCCTCGATGAGCGCGTAGATCAACCCGGACAGCCCGACGGTGACGGCGGCGGTCCCCAGGACGTCCGGACCGCCCCGCGCGGTGGGATCGCGCGATTCGGGGATGCGCCGGATGGCGATCCACAGCACCGCCGCGGCAAGCGGAAGGTTCAAGAAGAACACCCAGCGCCACGACGCCGCATCGACCAGCCAGCCGCCGATGAACGGCCCCAGCGCCGTCGTCACCCCGGACATGCCCGCCCAGATCCCGACGGCCCGGCCCCGGTCGGCATCGACGATCCCGGCGTCGATCAACGCGAGGCTGCCCGGAACCAGCGCCGCCGCGCCAATACCCTGCACCAGCCGGGCTCCGACCAGCCATCCGACCGTCGGCGAAAGACCGCAGCCGACGGAGGCCGCGGTGAAGACGACCAGCCCGGCGACGAAAACCCGTCGGCGCCCATAGCGGTCGCCCGCGGCGCCTCCGGTGAGCAGCAGCGCACTCAGCGTCAGCAGGTAGCCGTCGAGGACCCACTGTTGGCCGGTCAAACCCCCGCCCAGGTCGCGCCCGATGGCCGGCAGCGCCACGTTGACGACGGTGCCGTCCAGCAGCGCGATGCCCGAGCCAAGGACGGCCGCGGCGATCAGCCAGCGCGCACCGGCCGAGGCCAACGGCAATTGGTCCATGATTGAGGATTCTGGCCTACGATCTCCCGCATGCCGATCCTAGGAAACGCGACGGCCGTCGCCGCGAAAGTGTCTCGGGCGACGTCGAACGCGTTGCGCATCGAGCTCACCACGCCCGACGGCGCCGAAGTGGCGCGCGCTCGGCAGAAGGGCGGCGTCGGCGTCCTGCTCGGATTCAAGAACGGCGGCAAGAGCGACTACACCCTCTCCGGCCCGGCCGGCGAGGAACTCAGGCTGTCGGTGGCCGCAACGACTACCGTCACGAACCAGGGCACACCGGTGGGAAAGATCGTCCCGTCCGACGGCGCGGCGCGGTTGGAGGACGGCGGCGGCACCGTCCTGGCATCGATTCGCCCGCACTCGGGGGCCAAGGCCGACAGCGCCTGGCATCACGCGATCCTGTCCCCCACCGGCGACCAATTGGGCGTCCTCACCCTCATGACCGTCCACACCGGTTGGCGCGACATCGAATTCGAGGCCGTCCAACTGCTGGCCAACACGAACATTGCCACGCTCAAAGCGCCCTCGGCCGGTGCGATGCTCACACTCCGCGCCCCGGTTCACCCCGTGCTCGGCGACATGCTGGCCGCCGCGTGCGTCGACTTCGCCGTACTGCCACGCGGATACATCGCCTGACCGCCTCCCCGTTTCGTCGCCGGGGCGTGGCCCGGCGTTCACTTCGCGGACGGCAATTGCGCTCCTGATGTGCAAAAATCGCTGCCACACTGACGACCTGCCGCCCACCCCTAGGGAGTAGGACCACCCACGATGACCGATGTCGAGCAGACGCCCTCTGACGGAATTTCCCCCAGCCCCACGCGGGCCGATCTGGCCGAGCACTCCCGTACCGGGATGAGCGCGGCTGCGCTGCAGCGGGCGATCACCGACCACCTGCGCTATTCGATCGGTCGCCCGGCCGCCGCGCTGCGGCCCGAGCACTACTACCGGGCGCTGGCCCTCGCAGTGCGCGACCGCATGCAGGACCGCCGGGTGGCCTCGACGCAGACCTCGCTGGACCTCGGCCGCAAGGTGACCTGCTACTTGTCGGCCGAATTCTTGATGGGTCCGCAGCTGGGCAACAACCTGCTGAACCTGAACATGGAGCTGGCGGCCAAGACGGCGCTCGCGGCGATGGGACAGAATCTCGAGACGGTCCTGGCTTGCGAGGAGGAACCGGGACTGGGCAACGGTGGCCTCGGCCGCCTCGCGGCGTGCTACCTCGACTCGCTGGCCACGCTCGAGCGGCCGGCGATCGGCTACGGCATCCGCTACGAATTCGGCATCTTCGACCAGGAGATCCGCGACGGCTGGCAGGTCGAGCAGACCGACAACTGGCTGGACCACGGAAACCCTTGGGAGATCCCGAAACCCGACGTCAACTACCTGGTCAAGTGGGGCGGCTACGCCGCGCACTACACCGACGACACCGGCCACGACCGCGTCCGGTGGGTGCCCGGGCGCGTTCTCAAGGGCGTCGCGTACGACACGCCCATCCAGGGTTACGGCGTCAACACCTGCAACGTCCTGACGCTGTGGAGCGCGCGGGCCGTGAAGTCGTTCGCGTTGGAGGCCTTCAACACCGGCGATTACTACGGGGCGGTCGAGGACGAGGTGATGTCCGAAACCGTCACCAAGGTGCTGTACCCCAACGACGAGCCGGAGGCCGGCAAACAGCTGCGGCTGCTGCAGCAGTACTTCTTCGTGTCCTGCTCGCTGCAGCACGTGCTGCACATCATGGACGACCTCGCCGACGCCGGTGTGCGGGAACTCCCGCAGCGATTCGCCGTGCAGCTCAACGACACTCACCCCTCCATCGGGGTCGCCGAGCTGATGCGGTTGCTGGTCGACGAGCGCGAGCTGGACTGGGACGAGGCGTGGGAAATCACCGTCGCGACATTCGGCTACACCAACCACACCCTGTTGCCCGAGGCGCTGGAGACCTGGCCGCTGGACATGTTCTCCGAGGCGCTGCCGCGCCACATCGAGATCATCTACGAAATCAACCGCCGGTTCCTCGACGAGGTCCGCGCGAAGTTCCCCGGCGACGAGGACCGATTGCGCCGGATGTCGCTGATCGGCGAGGATGGCGGCAAGAGCGTCCGGATGGCGCACCTCGCCACCGTCGGCAGCCACGCCATCAACGGAGTCGCCGCGCTGCACTCCGAACTGCTGAAAAGCAGTGTGCTCAAAGACTTCTACGAGCTGTGGCCGGAGCGGTTCAGCAACAAGACCAACGGCGTGACGCCGCGACGCTTCCTCGCCCTGGCCAACCCCGGGTTGCGCGAACTGCTGGACCGCACCGTCGGCGACGGCTGGCTGACCGACCTGAGCCGTCTGCGCGGGCTGGAGCCGTTCGTCGACGACGCGGCCTTCCGCCGGGAATGGCACGACATCAAGCGCAACAACAAGGCGCGCCTGGCCAAGTACGTCCGGTCGGTCGCGGGCGTCGAGCTGAACCCGGACTGGATGTTCGACGTGCAGGTCAAGCGCATCCACGAGTACAAGCGCCAGCACCTCAACGTCCTGCACATCGTCGCGTTGTATCACCGGCTCAAGCAGGACCCCGGGCTGTCAATTCCGCAGCGAGCGTTCATCTTCGGCGGCAAGGCCGCCCCGGGCTACTTCATGGCCAAGCGGATCATCAAGCTGATCAACGCCGTCGGTGAGACGGTCAACGCGGACCCGGCCGTGAACCGCTTCCTGCGGGTGGCGTTCGTGCCGAACTTCAACGTGCAGAACGCGCACATGATCTACCCCGCCGCCGACCTGTCGGAGCAGATCTCAACCGCGGGCAAGGAGGCCTCGGGCACCGGGAACATGAAGTTCATGATCAACGGCGCCCTGACCATCGGCACGCTCGACGGGGCCAACGTTGAGATGCGCGATGAGGTCGGGCCGGAGAACTTCTTCCTGTTCGGCCTGACCGAGCAGGAGGTCGAGGCCGTCAAGGCGAACGGGTACCGCCCGTCCGATTACATCGATGGCCCCCAAGCTGGAAATGACGAGTTGCGCGCCGTGCTGGATCTGATTGCGAACGGGACCTTTTCGCACGGGGACACCGAGGTGTTCCGCCCGCTGGTGGACAACCTGCGCCACAACGACCCTTTCCTGGTGTGCGCCGACTTCAGGTCCTACCTCGAGTGCCAGGAGCAGGTCAGCGAGGCCTGGCGGGACACCGAGGCGTGGACGAAGATGTCCATCCTCAATACCGCCCGAAGCGGCAAATTCTCGTCGGACCGCGCCATCTCGGAGTACTGCGACGAGATCTGGAACGTGTGGCCGCTGACCGTGAAGATGTGAGCGGTCAGCGGTAGCCCGGCAGATCCGGCACGCCACTGGCGGTCAGCCAACCGCCGCCGTCGACGACAAGGACGGCTCCAGTCACGTAGGACGCCGCGTCGCTGGCCAAAAACAGCACGGCTTCGGCGACCTCGGTGGTGGAACCGGGACGCCGCAGAGGGTTCTGGGTGGTTCGGTGCTGGGCATCGCCGGTGATTCGCTTCACGCCCTCGGTGCCCGACATCGCACCCGGGGCAACGACATTCACCCGGACCCCGTCGGGTCCCCATTCGATCGCACAGGCGCGGCTCAGCGCGTCGACGCCGGCCTTGGCCGAAACGACGTGCGCCTGAAGGGCCATGCCGCGGTACTGGATCGCGGCGCTGATGTTCACCACCGCGCCGCCGTGTTCGCGCAGCCAGAGGTCGTATGCCGCCTTCGACACGTTGAAGGTGCCCAGTAGGTCGATGTCGACGACGGCCTTGAATCCCTTTGGGCTGAGGCCGCTTATCGGCACGGGGAAGTTTCCGGCGGCATTGTTGACGACGATGTCGAGTCGGCCGAACTTTCGCAGCACCTCCTCGACGACGGCCGTCACCTCGTCGTCGCGGCGGACGTCACAGACGCCGTATGTCGCGTCAATTCCCTCCTGGCGCAATGCTTCAACGGCCGCTTGGAGATTCGGTTCCTTGCGGCTGCAGATCGCGACGCGGGCGCCGTGGTTGCCCAGCACCCGGGCGACCTCAAGACCGAGCCCCGTGGCACCGCCGGTGACCAAGGCGACCTTGCCTTGCAGAAGGTCGGCCCGAAAAGGGCTGCGGCTGTTGGTCATGGCACGTCCGTCAGCTGTCCCAGCTCGGCATCAGACCCAACGCGCGCATCAGCTGGCCCTCGAACCCGGTCAACAGCGAAACCCCGGTGACCGACGACTGGGGCAGCGGGAAGTTCAGGCCCGGATCGAGCACCGGGTTGAACGGGTAGCCGGTCGGCATCATCGACGGCGGCAGGAGCCCGAGATCCACCAGCGCCGCCTGCGGGCCCTGAACCGCGCCGTGCGCCAGGTCCGGGACGATGGTGAACGGGTTCGGCAGCTCGAACAGGCTGGCGGGAGTGGGGATGTCGGCGTACTCGCCCGACCCGTAACCCATGTCGACGATCACCCGGAGGTCCGGCTGCAGTAGATCGGCCAGCGCGTTGCCGAACGGCTGCGGCACGTACAGGCGCAGCGGTGCGACAAGCGGCAGGTTCTGCGTCAGCAGCTCGTAGTAGTGGGTGGCCCCGGTGTACCCGGGCGACCTCGGCAGCTCGATCGCGTTGGCGATCTGCCCCGGCGTCAGGTCGACGTAGTCGTGCGTCCCGTGGTAGAGCGCGAACCCCATGAACGCGTTGAGATCGCTGACCGGGTTGAGCACGTACTGGGGCAGATTCGTCACCATGTCGTACTGATTGGTAAAGATCACGGTCGGATACGGCGAGTTGGGCGGCGTCGCGCCGTTCATCAGCACGTCGACCAATGGGATGTACAGGCCGGGGAAGCGTTCGAAGAACCCGCCGTTGGGGTTGCCCGGATCACCGGTCAAGAAGAACGACAGGTTGGCGGGGTCCGGCGGGTTGGCCATTGCCATGAGGTTGCGGATCTCGTCGGTCGCAATGAGCGAACTTTGCGACGTGCCGTAGACGACCACCTTGTTGCCGGCCGCGAGTTCGGTGTTGATGGCGGCGTTGAGCAACTGCACTCCCTGCGCGACGGACTGGCCCAGCGTCAGGTTCCCGAGTTGCGGGGTGACCGGCCAGAACTGCTCCGGCGTGTAAAACGACTGCCCCGAGGCCCCGAGCAGCGGCGACAGCGTGGGGTTGTTCAGGAAGTTGGCCATGATCGAGCTGACGTACTTGGCGTCCGGCAGGGGGAACGTGGTGCCGCCGACGATCAGTGCCACCGAGCTGTTCTGCGGGACGATCAGCGGCGGAATGCTCGTGGGGGCGGGGTTCTCGGCCTGCGCCGCGAACGAGGCGAGGGGGGCTTCCAGCTCGCCGATCGCGTCGCGCAGCGCCTGCAGCGCGGCCTGCTCGGTCTGCGTGTAGGCCGAGCCGGCCTCACCCAGCAGTTGCATGAACCGCTGCTCGAACACCTGGCCCTCCGCGGCCAGTTCCCGATAGATCCGCGATTGATTGATGAACAGCGGCGTGACCGCCGCGCTGACCTCGTCGGCGCCGGCGGGCAGGATGCTGCTCGTCCGCAGCGCTGCGATCGCGTTGGCCTCTTCGAGCGCGGCGCCGATCTTTCCGACGTCCTGCGCCGCCGACGCCAGCCCCTCAGGAACGACCTGCACCCGGACCATTCTGGCCAACAACGGCGGCCGCCGAGCGCTCTTCGATGAATTCCTACCGACGCCGCGTCTTACACTGGGCCGTCGGAGGCGCGACTGAAGGTGAAGTACCAGTGAGGACCCCCACGACGATTGCTGCCGGCGGGCTGGCTTGCCTGGCCTTGCTGTTGGGCGGGGGCGTCGCCCACGCCGATAGCTTTCAGGACAAAGAAAAACAGGCGTGCCAGCTGATGGATGATCCGGCCGGCCCCGAATCGGGTTATGCGCCAGCCGAATATGCATTCATGACGCTGCGCGCCAAGATGTCGGCCGAGGACGCACGGAACGTCATGTCGCTGGCGGCCCAGGACGTTTGCCCCAATCACATAATCGACCTGCCCGCGAGCTGGCGCTAATAGCTGAGTAACTCGGATCATTGCCGCTTCTAGCCCGCGGCAATCAAGATCGGCGATCTTATTTTTTCGCAGTTCAGCCCTATCTTTACTCCTTCGAAATTCATAGGGTTCACCAGAGATAGTCACCGAAACCGCAAAGGTGGCTGGATATGCACAGTTCGCGTGGTCCGCCGAGAACTCGAATGAGCGGTTACCGCCCGGAAACCCGGGCCGCGGTACCAATCTGTCCCGCATCACCCGGCGCTTTATCTTGCGCCGTCAAAAAAGGGGGGTTTGCCACCGAAGTCAAGCTAAGGAGATGTGACACAATGGATTTCGCGATTTTACCCCCGGAGATCAACTCCGCCCGAATGTACACCGGCCCGGGGTCGGGTTCGCTTTTGGCCGCCGCAGGCAGCTGGGATTCCCTGGCCGCCGAATTGGCCACCACGGCCGAGACCTACCAATCGGTGATCTCGGGCCTGACCACCTTGAACTGGCACGGCCCCGCGTCGGATTCGATGGCGGCCACCGCCATCCCCTACATCGGTTGGCTGAGTATGACTGCCGAGCAGAGCAAGCAGACCGCCATGCAGGCCAGGGCCGCCGCGGCGGCCTACGAGCAGGCGTTCGCGATGACCGTGCCCCCGCCGGTGATCGCGGCCAACCGCACTCAACTGGCTTCCCTGATCGCAACCAACTTCTTCGGCCAAAACACTGCGGCCATCGCGGCGACCGAGGCGCAATACGCCGAAATGTGGGCCCAGGACGCCGCCGCGATGTACGGCTACTCAAGCGCCTCGGCCGCCGCGGCGACGCTGACGCCGTTCACCCCGCCGAACCAGACCACCAATCCGGCGGGCGCGGCCAGCCAATCGGCCGCGGTGGCACAGGCCAACACACTTCAAGGAGTCGCAGCTGGGCCTATATCACAATGGCTCCAATATTTGTGGGCCAACTTTTTGCAGGACATCGCACCCCTCACGGACAGCGAGCTTGGCAAACTAATCGGGCCTGACGCCACAGTGTGGGGTTCTCTGGCTTCGAGTGGGGTGTTCCAGCTGCCGGCCACGCTTAACATTGCAGGTTTTGCGGGCAAGAGCACCATGGACGCGGACGCACTAGTCGAGGATTTTGCGAAATCACTTGCAAAAGCCGGGGAAGCATTAGGGGTGTCGATCCCATCCGGGCTTACTAAGTTGCCGGTGGAAAACATGAGCGCCTTCACCAGTGGCGGCGGCGTGTCCGCGATGCTTACCAGCGCAAAGTCGATCGGTCCGATGTCAGTGCCGGCGAGCTGGTCCACCCCGGCGGTCAGCCACATATCGGCACTGTCAGGCACCGGTTTAACCACGCTGCCGGGAAGCGAGGAGGCAGTCGGGGCGGGAATGCCCGGCGTGCCCGGAATGCCGGCGGCGACGCGGGCATCGGGCGTCATACCGCGATACGGGAACCGGCTGACGGTGATGCCACGGCCGCCGGCGGCCGGGTGACACAGCCCTCGTCGTCCACGATTGGCCTTCGCGTTGTGAGCGCGCCCGGCCGGTGTACGCCAATTCGAGCGGATTGGAGTAGTCGACTACTCGAGATCAGTACTGCACATCGTCCCTAGCATTTGCCCACAGGATTCGGAAATTCGCCCGGCATACAGCTTGGCGGCCGTCGGTCATGCGGGACAAGGGAAACATCATGGTGCGGATTGAAGAGGCATCCATGTCGGAAACTTTGGTGACTGAAGAGACTTCACAGTCGCAAACTGAGGCAACTGAAGAGGTTTCCCCGTCGGCAATCGAGGCAGCCAAATGGGCGTCTCGCCGGCGGGTCCTAACGGCCGCGGCATTTGCCCTTGCAACCGCCGGTGGCGTATTGGTGTGGTATTCGTGGCCGGGCCCCGCAGGGTCGAGCTTCGCGAGGTACATCTACGGTCACGGCTCGCAATTCCCAGTCGTCGTCGATCGGGTCCGGGCAGCGATTTACTCGGATTTTCTCTTCGTCCTCGGCTACACCCTCACGCTGGGCGGGCTAGCGGGGGTCTTCCTGTTGTGGGCGATCTCGGCGGCTGGGCGACTAGCGGCCATATACGTCGCTGCGGCCGTGGCAATTGCCTCTTTAGCCGGGATTATCGAGGCTTCGCTGATTTGTTGGGCGGTCGAAGGTCACAACTCGACCGCCTGGATCAACGCTATCTCGACGGCAGCAACCATCCAATGGTGCGCCTTGCTGCTAGCCCTCGGCGGCTTTCCCGCGACAGTGGGAATCGTCCTTCGCTGGGCGGCGGCGGCTGGGAGATCTTGCCGGACGCGGTCCTCGGACAAGACCACCGCGAAGTGGTGGAACGAAGTGCTGTGGACGCCACCCAAGCCGACCGATGCTGTCGACCCCGATGAAGCGAGCTGGGTCGAAGCGTATAACGTCCCCGATGCTGGGAACGTCATCAAAGCCCGGAATGGCGAGCGGGTGCAAGCGATCTGCTTATCCGGTGGCGGAGTGCGGTCGGCATGCATCGCGATGGGCGTCATGCAGGAATTCTCAAAAGAGGATCCGATCAAACCAGGCATAGGTGTTCACGAAAAGTTCGGCGGCAGGGCAAAGCTCATCGACACCGTCGACTACGTGATCTCGGTATCCGGCGGCGGCTATACGGCCGGCGCGCGGCTGCTGGCCACCCAGGACACCGAGAAGAAGCCCTTGGTTTCCGAGCGCTTCGAGGAAGGGTCGCCCGAGCTCGACCATTTCCGAAGGGGCTCAAGCTATATCGCAGACTCGCCCGGAGAACTGGTCTACGCGTTGGCCGTGGTCTTCAAGAATCTGCTCGCATCGATCACCATCCTCTTCACCCTCCCCGCCTTGCTGGGGTGGGTGTTCGGATATCTGCTATCGCGCCCCGCCTTCTCCTTCGCCCAGATCATTCCCGTACTCAATCCGAACGTTAACGACGCGTTCGTGCACGAGCACCCGGACTACCTGATGTGTCTGACAGACCATCCTGCGTCGTGGATCGCAGTGGCTGTCTTCGCCGGCTTGGCCGCGTTCCTCACCAGTATCGCAATGGGTATCGAGATGTTTCTCTGGAAGAAACCTAGCGAGCGCGCGAAATTGTGGGTGCAGCGCTTCGCGGTCGGCAGCGCGGTCTTCGCAGCGCTGGTGCTGATAGTGGTCGTCGGGCTACCGACGCTGATGCGGCTGTGTTCATCGCTCAGCGCGCACGCTACCCATAACCAGGGTGACGCCGCCGCAGCCGTTTCCGGCCTGGTGGGTCTCAACTACCTGGCGGCGATTACCGCGATGGCTTGGAAAAAGCGCAGCACACTGTCGGGAGAGGCGAAAAAGCTCTCACTATGGAAGCGACTGCTCCCCCCGGGCGTCATCGCGATGATTCTGGTGGTGGTGACCCTTACCGTCCTGCTGGTCGCGTGGCTGATCATCCTCGGATGTTTTGCTGCCGGCGTATTTCGCTCGTTGACCACGGGCGGACTAGAGGGTGGCCTTCGCCAGATGCCTTTCTCCGCCTTGTGGCCCTCGTTGGTATTGGTCCTAGCGATCGCATGGATCAGCTCGGTGGATGTCGCGTCGATAAGCCTGAATCCGTTCTATCGCTATCGATTAGGGAAGACGTTCGCGGTTCGGCGCAAACGAGTTTCGGGCCTCTGGCGCGCAGAAGCCTACGACCGGAATGAATACACCTGGTTGCCTGACTTTGGCAGCGTTCCCGCGGGCGGACCCAAGTTCATTTTCGCCGCCGCGGCCCCCATCAGCGGAAAGCACAAGCCTGCACCGGGATTGAACGCGGTGTCCTACGTGATCAGCCACGATTTCATCGGTGGCCCCGAACTTGGGTGGCTGCAGACTCCCCAGCTGCACGACCAATCCCCACCCAGAATCAAGCGGGATCTCACGGTTTTGACTGCGGTTGCAGCGAGTGGAGCCGCCTTCGCGTCGGCGATGGGCCGACAACAGAAGGGATTTGAAAAACTACTGGCCGTTTCGGGTGCTCGCCTGGGGACATGGCTGCCCAACCCGAATTTTGTTGCCAACCTTGCTGCCTCCGAGAATGGGGCCTGCCTCGATCCCAAGGACAACAAGAGGCCGTGGCCGAAGTCATTGCCTTACATTCGCGGCGCCGGCTACTACTACCGCGAACTCATCGGCCTCAACTACCCCGACGCGCGGTTGGTACAAGTCACCGACGGCGGCCACTACGAAAACCTTGGACTGGTCGAGGCGCTGCGCCGACGCAGCCGACTGATCTTCTGCATCGATGGGGGCGGCGATGCACCCCCATTGGCCAGCGGGCTGGCCGACGCGATGCGATTGGCCGAATACGAGCTGGGTGTGACGATCGATTTCGACTATTTCGCAAAGTTCCCCTTGGCGGAGCTCACCCCCGGCTCCGGCGACAAGTTCGAAGAGACCGACGCGTTTTACGGCCTGAACAGTCGCCTCGCCAAGAGGACCGTCGCGGTCGGGCTCATCACCTATCCATCGGCAGCCCCTGACTTGGGGCATGGCCCACATGAGCGTCAAGGCCTTCTCATTTTCGCGAAAGCGGTGCTGTGCAAGGGATTCCCCCAGTGGCTCTTGACCTACGCGGCCTCGGGTGACGTGTTCCCCCATGACCCGACATCCGATCAATGGTTCAACGAAGGGCAGTTCGCCGCCTACACCCAGCTGGGGCGCATCATGGGGCAGCAAGTGCGAGAATGCATCCACGATCTCCAGAAGGACTCGACACTCTAAGAAATGTAGCCCTCAGCTCTCCACAAGGTCCGGGATGGGCTCCGCGTCCGTCAGCCAGTGGCGTCCGGCCCGGCGGGCCGCCTCCCACTTGGGGATGCTCACCGCATCGTCCTGACCCAGGTCCGCCGGGGTCGGGCCGATGCGCTCGACTAGACCCGCGAGCGCAGCCACGTCGAAGTTGTACACCTCGGCTGCGCTGAGCCCGAGGATTTGTCGCGTCTCGTCTATCGGAATGTCCCAGAACGAGCGTCGCAGCCAGTCCCGGGTATGCGGCCATGTTCCTTCCGGGTGAGGATAATCGTTGCCCCACAGCATGTTTGGTACACCGATCTCGTAGCGACGGGCCAGTTCCCGGCGCTCGGTCGTGGTGGCGCCGATGAAGCAGTTCCGGTCAAAGTAGGCCGAGGGCAGCATCGTCAGATCGCCCTCCAAGAGACGGCTCATCTTCTTGGCCGAGTGCTCACGCATGAACCGGGTGTCCATCAGCCACAACAGGTCGTTAGCCCAGTAGGCCCCGCATTCGGTAGCCCCCCAGCGCAGGTTCGGGAAGCGCTCGAACACGCCGGCCCACAACGCGAACCACAGGGGCCGGACTCCCCACCAGCGCACCTCGGTCGTGTAGATGCCCAGGTGTGGACCGTACTGCTCGCTGGGGGCGGGACCGACGTGAGTGTGAACTGGCATCTGCAGGTCCTGGCAGGCGGCCCACACCTTGTCGTAGCGCCGGTCATGGTAGGGCGGATAGTCGCCCCAGAGCACCGGGATCATGATGCCGCCGCGCAACCCGGCCTCGGCCGCTCGAGCGATCTCGGCCACCGCCGCATCGATGTCCGCGAGTATCGGCACGACCGCGACGCCGGCCCGCCGCTCGGGGCTCTGGCTGCACAGTTCAGCCAGCCAGCGGTTGTGGGCCCGCGCCCCCGCCATCGCACGTCCCGGGTCCAGGTCGCCCGACTGCCCTAGGCCCGCGCCGAACGGAGCCCCGGCGACACCGGTGACGGCGTCGGCGTCGGGAAAGATGACCTCACCGGCGACGCCGTCGCCGTCGAGTTCGCGGTCGCGCTGGGTGACGTCCCAGCCACCCGCGATGCCGTCTCCGTGTTCGTCGAACCACTGCTCGGCGAACTCCTCGTCGATGAAGTCGCCGGTCTGCGCCGCGGCGGCAGTTTTCTCGGCGAGGAACGTCTCGAAGTCCTCCCGGTATTCCGGGTCGATGTACTCGCGATACTGCTCGGTGGGCAGCTCGGCGTGGGTGTCGGCGGAGATGATGAGGTAGGGCGCAGCGTCGTTCACAGTGGTCCTCTCGCTTACCAGGTACGGATCGGGTCGGGCTCGAAGACGGTGCTGCTCGCATCGGCGGGCGCGGCCGCCAAGGGCTCGGCAACCTCTGCCACGGTCGGGCCGATTCGCTCAACCAGGGGCGCCAGCGCGTCGAGGTCGAATCCGTATACGGCCGCCGCATTGCCGCCCACGATGGCCGCCACCTCGTCGGCCGGCACACCGCTGAAGGTGTAGCGCAACGCTTCTCGGGTGTAGGGAGCGGTGCCCTCCAGGTGCGGGTAGTCGCTGCCCCACATGATCCGGTCGATGCCGATCCGGTGGCGCTCGGCGCACTCGACGGGCCGCATGAAGCTGGCGCCGACGTAACACTGGCGGGACCAAAATTCGCTGGGCCGCAACGTCAGCGAGCCGGCGGTGGGTCCGGCGAAGCGGGCGATCGCCGAGTTCGCCCGCCCGTAACGGGCCGCCGCCACGTCGAGCGAGTCAAGGGTCGCCGGTATCCACCCCGCACCCTGCTCGGTGAAAACGACGGTGAGATCCGGATGGCGATCCAGTGCGCCGCTGAAGATCAGGTGCCACAGCGCCCGGTGCGCAAACCAATGCGTCTCATACACCCATACCGCGAACGAGCTGCCCCATCCGTCCGTGGGGTTCGGTCCGGCGTTGCCGCCGTGGTGGTTGACCACCAGGCCCGCCTCCGCGCACGCCGCCCAGAGCGGCTCCCAGTGTTCTGCGTAGAGCTGGGGAATGCCTGCGCCGGGCGGGATCCCGGGCAGCAGTACACCGCCGCGCAGGCCCAACTTGGCGATCTGAGCTATCTCGGCGACGGCCTCGTCGAGGTCCCCGAGCAAGATCTGACCCACCCCGGCGCGCCGCTCCGGCGACAACGAGCAGAAGTCGGAAAGCCAACGATTGTGCGCACGCAGGCCGGCCCAGCGCAGCTCGAGCTCCCGGGCGTCCACGGGTTGGGGGGCGGCCAGACTCGCCTGGGGAAAGAACGGCGGCACGGTATTGGGGAAGATGACCTCCCCCGCGACGCCTTCGGCATCCAGGTCCGAGTTCCGGCGCGCGCTGTTCCAATTGCGCTCCGCGTCGGCCTCCGTGAGGTCGCCGAACGGGTTGACGTATGCCTTTGCCCAGCCGTCGAATTCGTCCCGGTACTGCGGATCGAGGTATTCGCGATAGTCGAGCAGGTCAGCGCCGGCATGGCAGTCGGCCGAGATGACCGTGTACCGGTCCATGATGCGCTATACCCGCGTCGGCTCGGGACGGGGCGCGGCGAGCAGGGCCACGTCGTCGTAGCGCTGGTGCACGTACGGCAGCAGCCATTCCTGCGGCACCTGCGTCGCGATCCGACCCACCTGGATCGTGCGCCGGCGACACCACGTGATCGATGTGATCTGGCGGATCGCGATGTCGGCCACCGGGTCCAGCGGTGACTCGCCCAATTCCACTGTGCCGTCGATATTCTCGAGCAGCTCGTAGTGGCGGTGGTATTCGCCGTAGACCAGGTGGGGGTCGGTGATGCCGCTGCCGTCGGGGGCGCGCAGGAACTTGAAGTAGAACTCGGTGTTCACCTGGTCGGGCGGCAGCTCGGCCGGGCCGGTGATCTGGCCGGTCACCCTGATGAGCTGATAGCCCAGCCGGTCGACGGCGGCAGCGACGCGATCGCCGTCGCGCTCCACCTCGATGTGGGCCAGTTTCTTTGGCTCACCGAATGTTTCGCGCCCACCTGTGACCGACTGCTCGGTCGACTGGGGCATGAAGAGCGGATAGTCGCCCGCGAGGTCGCCGTGGCGCGCGGTCACCGAGAACACCGCGGACCCGAACGGCGGCCTGCCTTCGATTTGGACGCGCTGGAGCTGGACCCGCACCAGCGGTTCGGCCGCCGGCTCCAACGGCTTGGGCAGCACGGCCGCGACGATCTCCGGATCGGTGAGGTAGGTGACGGTGATCGCCTCGGTGGCGATGGGCGCCTTGGTGGCATCGATCTCGTGGTCGACTTGCGCCTCGGGTGCGCGAGGACCGTAGCGAATTTCGTTGGCGCTCAACGTGCTCCTCCTTCGGTTTTCTCGGCATGCCGGCCGAGGACGTCAACCAGGTAGTCGGGCTCGCCGCGGGCGAGGATCGATGCCGCCTTCTTGCTGACGACCTGATCGGCCGGGGTGGGCGGCCCCATCATCCAGAAGCGGTCCGCCCGAATCCCTTCCACGACGAGGTCGGCCACCGTCTCGAGTGGGGTGAACTCGACATGTGCGCCGGCGGCCTCGAAGCGGGCCACCACCTTTTCCAGCGTCGCCTCCGGTGTGCGGCGTTCCTGCGTCGCGGCGTAGCGCTCCGGGCGGTGCCGCCACGACTCCCAGATGCCGGTGTTCAGAAAGCCGCCGGGGAAGAGGACGTGCGCCCGCACCCGCGTCCCGGTCATCTCGAGGTGGGTGTAGAGGCTTTCGGTCAGGCAGAGCACCGCGGCCTTGGTCATCGGGTAGACCGCCGTGGCTGGCCCGCCCATGGCCCCCCGCGCAATTGGGGCGAATCCCCCGTTGCCCGAGCAGGTGTTGACCACGTGCCCGTCGCCCTGCTCGAGCAGGATCGGCACGAAAGCCTTGATGCCATGGATGACGCCGAGCACGTTGACGTCGATCCCCCAGCGCCAGTCGGCCAGGTCGTGCTCCCACATGTAGCCCTCGGAGACCCCGCCGGTGCCGGCGTTGTTGCAGACGACGTGCACCGCGCCGAAGCGGTCGAGCGCCTCCTTGGCAAGCGACTCGACCGAGGAATAGTCGGTGACGTCCGTGACCACGCCGACCGCCTCGATGCCCTCGTCCACGAGTGCCCGGGTTGCCGCGTCCAATGGTTCGGCGAGGACGTCGGCCAGCACCACCTTCATGCCCTCCCGGCCGAAGCGCCTGCCCATGGCCTGGCCGATGCCACCGGCTCCCCCGGTTACGACGGCGGTCTTGCCTCGAAGGTCAGACATTGTGGCCATGGTCACATGGTCGCTCATCCCACCGCAAGGAGTCGCATTATGCGACCATAGGCTCCATGGCTCCGCGCCCCTCCCCCCAGACCGAGCGGGTGGTGAACCTGTTCGAACACCTGGCGGGTGATGGCAGCGGGGGGATGACGTTGGCCCAGGTTTCGCGCCAGTTGAGCGTCCACAAGGCCAGCTGCCACTCGATGCTGTCCGAACTACTTCGGGCCGGCTGGCTGCTGCGCGACCCGGTTCGCAAGACCTACCACCTCGGGCCCGCACTGGTGCGCCTCGGCCGAGAGGCCGCGGGCCGCTATCCCGCTCTAGTGTTGGCGCGCTCCGCGATGGCCGAACTTTCGGCCGCGACGGGTGCGCACTGCGTTGCCTTTTCGGTGAGCGATGACTACTCGACCGTCGTCGATCAAGTCCGGAGCAGCCGCGGCGGGGGTAATCCGATGCCCGTCGGCACCCAGTTCCCGCACCGCCCGCCGTATGGCGCGTCGACCGTCGCCTGGGCCGGGCCGGAAGCTCGCGAACGCTGGCTGGCCACCCTTCCCGACGACGTGCGCGGTCGCTACCGGCAGGCCATCGCCGCCGCCAAGCAGCGCGGCTACGCGGTCGGCCTGCACATCCTGCCCGATCTGCGGCTGCGGGAACTTGCGCAGATCGTGCGCAGTGCCGAGGTTCGTTCCACCCGGCTGAGCCAGCTGGCACAGGAATTGACCGACGAGCTGATCCATCAGGAGGAGTGGTTCCCGATCAGCCTGCAGCCGGACCGCACCTACGAGGTGAGCCACATCGACTCTCCCATCCTGGAGGGCGAATCCCGCATCGACCTGATGCTCAGCCTGGTCCCCAGCGCCGAGCCGATGACCGGCGCGGCGGTCACCCAGCTCGGCGCGCAGCTCGCTGCTGCGACCCGCCGGCTAAGCGAGGCGTTGACCGAAGAGTCCTAGCGCCCGGCGAGCCAAATAGGTTGATACGCAACGCCACTCGGCCCCCTGCGAAATGGCTCGAAAGATGCCTGCCACGCTGTCCGTCAGAGAGTGGAGTCGCTGATCAGACTCAGGTAACGCATCACCGGTGGCGGTTCCGTCTCGACCGCAACCGGTTTGGACATGCGACCCTCGGCGAACGCCGCCCGTAGGTTGGTGCGCGCCGTGTCGACGTCGGTGTCGATCTCGTAGAGAGTGACGAACGAGTCACCATCGGTTTGCCAACGTCGGGCCGACACGAATCCATCAATTGTCAGCATCTCGGGCACATGCACCCGATCGTGCCAACGATGGTATTCCTCAACCAGTTCCGCTGATGCGGGCTTGCTCTCTACGAACAGTAGCGATTTTGTCATTCACGGTTCCCTTTACTGGATTGGCTCGTCGCCGAGGACGGTCGTGCGGAGCATTTCGCGGGCGGAACTGGGGTCGTAGGGAGCCGCGCGATGGAGGACCCCTCGGTTGTCCCAGATGACGGTGTCCCCGACCGACCAGGTGTGGCTGTAGACGTTCGCGGGCACGGTGGCGCGCTCGAGGAGTTCGGCCAATAGGGCACGCCCTTCGTCGAGATCCATCCCGACGACGTAGTCGGCCGAGGCGCCCAGCACCAGTGACTTGCGGCCGCTGCGGTGTGTCCACACCAACGGGTGCTCGTGGGTGCGCCGGGATCGCCATCGCGCCAGCTGTTCTGGGGTCGGATCGGGGGTGACGCTCCGTTGTGAGGCTTCCAGGGAGTGCACGACACGTAACGTGCCGAGACGGCGCTTTTCTTCGTCGCTCAGCCTGTCGTAGGCGGCGTATGAGTTGGCGAATTCGGTTTCGCCGCCCCATTCGGCGACCTGCACGGCCGAAAGGACGGTGGCTTTTTGGGGATACTCGTCCCCTAGCGGGGTGCATCCGTCGATATGCCAGTCAAACGTGGCCCGAAGATAGTCCGCCGAGGAGTTCTTCGATTTGTCCAGCGTGATCGGGTATATCCCGGGCACGGGGTGATGCCCGTCGGAGGAGTGATCGACCTCTCCGAGGCGGCGGCAGAAGGCGACCTGGGTCTCGGGTTGAAGCCGGAGCCCGGGAAAGACCAGAACACCGTTGTGCTCCAACGCATCCAGGATGACCTCACCGATCGGGTCGTCGGAACTGAGGTGAGCCGGATCCAGGCCGGTGACTTCGGCGCCGACGGACTCGCCGAGCTTGGTGATGGTGAGCAGACTCATGAAAATCCCTGCCTGGCCTTCCTTGTGGTCACGCGGATGTCACGGGACCGGTTCGTGGGTGCGGATCATGACCGCATCGGCGGCATCGGTCGGAACGGGCTGGTGCATGACCTCGACCGCCATGGCGACCATGATCAGCGAATAGATCAGGTGCAGCAGGTTGAGCGCATCCTCAGGTAGGTCGTCGAGCGGGAACTTGTCGCAGTAGTCGATGGCCTCTTCGAGGCGCGGGAAGAACGCATCGTAGAACTCGTGCATTTCGGGCATGGTGCTGGCCACCCGCGCGTTCCAGCGCTCGGTCTCGGTGGCCAGGCACCAGGTTTGGGCATAGCGCTCCAGCTCGGCGAATGCACTGGGCAGCAGGGCGTCCGGCATGATCAGACCCCCGCCGGCGCCGGAGCTTTTTCGCGTTGGTATGCCTCTACCCAGTCGACGATAACCTTGTGCAGGTGGCGCACCAGGATCTCCTGGTCGTTGAGCGGGAACTCGTCGACAACGCCGTACTCCAGTGCGGCCTGCGTTCCGCCGAGCATGCCGGCGTCCTGCAGCGCGAACTCCTTGAGCACCACCGCGGCGACTTCGTGTTCAACGCGTTCCCGGACGGTGCGCGCCGGGTGGAAGTAGGTGTAGGCCTCGAACCGGTGGGTGTTGTACGAAGTCGGCCAGTACCGGTACAGGAGATACCAGCCTCCGTAGATCAATATCTCGGTGTTCGGGAAGATCTGGAAATTGCTGATTCCCCACGGCTCAATGCCCCCGGGATTGAGGCCGGCCGGAAGCTCCCCGATATCCGGTGTGCGCCACGGGCCGACGAGGCCGCTCTTGGTGGCCCGCTCGATGGGATACATGAACTCCGGCGACAGCAGCCAACGGCGCCGTCCCGCAGTCGACACCAGCCGGTGCGGGCCGTCGAGTTGGAAATGGCCACAGGTGAATCCGGCCTTAGGGTCGCGCACCTCCGCCGGCACCTGTTGTGGGTGCAGCGACGGCACGTGGTAATACTCCTGGAACGCATCGGCGAAGATTTTCCAGTTGCTGTTGTTGTGCGCCACCCACTCGTAGCGCTCGGTCAACTTGCCGAACGGGTAGTCATCAAGGCCGGTGATCATCGGACCCAAGAACTCGCGCAGGCTCTGACGCGGTTCGGCATCAAAGTTGATAAATATAAATCCATTCCACACATCGCAATGCACCGGCCGCAATCCGTAGTCCGCGGCGTCTAGGTCGAAGAACTCTTCCGGCTGCTGCACGAATGTCAGCGCACCGTCGAGGCCGTAGCGCCACCCGTGGTACTTGCAGGTGAACTGACGACAGGTCCCGCGTGTCGCTTCACCGGGAAAGTCGTTCCATACCAACTTGTTTCCCCGGTGGCGGCAGACGTTGTAGAAGGCGCGAATGCGATCGTCGCGGCCCCTGACCAGAATCACCGACGTGCGGGCCACCTCGATTTCCTTGGTGACATAGCTGCCTACGCGCGGCAACTCCTCGACGCGGGCAACGTTCAGCCAGGCCCGTTTGAACACGGCCTCGCGTTCCAGTTCGAAGAACTCCGGCGATGTCGAGTCTCGAAACGAGATCGGGCCGGTTCCCAGCTCGGGATAGTGCTCCGTCCAAGAGCCCTCCGAGGGCCTTCCGGACCGCGTCATCGTGAACCTCCCTGTGTCACCATGCTTTTGAGAGACCAACTCGTCACATCACCGCTCCGCCGTTGACGCCCAGCACCTGACCGGTGATGAAGCCCGCATCGTCAGAACACAGAAATCCGACCGCTGCGGCGATGTCGGCTCCGGTGCCCAGACGGCCCATCGGGATATTCCTGGCGATCTCCGCGTTGGACTTCACAAATCCCGCCTCCTGCGCCTGGAGCTGCATCGGTGTTTCGATGCCGGACGGCGGGATGTTGTTGACGGTGATCCCGTGCATTGCGTATTCGCGGGCCAGCGATTTGGTGAGGGTGATGACCGCGCCCTTGGACGCCGCGTAATGGGCGGCGAACGGCGATCCGCGCTGGGCGCTCGACGACGAGATCATCACGATCCGGCCCCATTTCGCGGCGACCATGTCGGGAATAGCGACTTGGCAGCAGTGAAAGGTGCCGGTCAGGTTGACGTCGATGATCTTGGCCCACGACTCGGCGGTGATCTCGGTAAACGGGGAGTGCCCGAACGTGCCGGCACTCGTCACCAGGATCGAGACCGGGCCCAGCTCACTACGCACCTTGGCGAACGCCTGCTCGACGGCGCCCCGGTCCGTCACGTCGGCGCCGACTCCGATGGCCGCGACACCCGCCGCACGCAAATCCTCGGTGACGCGTTGCGCGCCTTGCTCATTGACGTCGAGGACCGCGACATGGTGGCCGCGCCGGCCCAGCTCGTGGCACGTCGACTCACCCATGCCCGATGCGCCCCCGGTCACAACGCAGACCTTGTTCACTCGTAAACCACCCGCACCGTGCGGCTAGTCGGCAGCGCCTGACAGGTCAGCACCCAGCCCTCCTCCACCTCGTCATCTTCAAGCGCGTCGTTGTTGATCATCCGGGCGCTGCCCTCGGTCAAGCGAGCCATACACGTTCCGCAGTTCCCGACTTCGCACGACGACGGCGGGCTCAGATCCGCCATGCGGGCCGTCTGCAGCAACGTGTCGCCAGGGCTGTAGGTCACGGTGATGGTGCACCGGTCGAGCTCGATGGTCACCTCTGCTGTGACGACGTGGGGATCGGCCGGCTGCACGGTAGCGCGGGAATCTTGCATCGTTGGCCACAGTATCAACTACTTGCGATTAATCTCAAGTACTAGAGACGTGAATCAGCCCTCGATGTTGTCTTTGAACAACTCGTGGCCGGTGCCCTTTTCGACCACCCTCGCGAGCAGTTCACGCAGGGTTTCCTGCTCCTCGCCGCTGAGTACACCGAAGACCTCCTCGTGCGCGGTCAGGGCGTCACCCAGCACCCTCGCCACGACGTCGCGTCCTTCGTCGGTGAGGTAGGCCTGCAGAATGCGCTTGTGTTGGGGGTCCTGCTTGCGTTCAACCAGGCCGCGGCGCTCGAGCGCGGTGAGAGCCAGTTGAACACCCTGCGGGCTGATCAGCAGACGTCGGGCGAGTTCGGCGCCCGACAGTCCGGGTTCGTTGGAGAGCTGACGCAGCACACCGATCTGGGCCGTGCTGACACCGTGGCTGCTGATCGCGTCGTTCACGCTGGTCAGCGAGAAGTAGAACGCCTGCTTGAGCAACCACAGGAGGTTTTCGGTGAGTTCCATGCCGGTCTCCTTGTCCCGATTCACGCGGCCAGCTCCCTGAAAATCCGGCCGTCCTTCATGACGAATGAGACGTCCAGCGTGGTGGCGATGTCCTGAGACGGATCACCGGGTACGGCGATGATGTCGGCGAGGTAACCCGGCGCCAGCCGGCCCAACTCGTGATCGGCCTCGACGAGTTCGGCCGCCACGACTGTCGCGGCCCGGATCGCTTGCATGGGAGTCATCCCGCGCGCCACCAGCGCTCCCAGCTCCTTGGCGTTCTGGCCGTGCGGGATTGCCGGTGCGTCGGTGCCGCACGCGATCCGCACTCCGGCCGCAATTGCTTTGGGCAACATCGCCTTTGCACGGGGAAAGACTTCCTCGGCCTTCTTCCGAAGTTCGGGCGCAATCCGGTCGATCGCCATCGCCTCCGTCAGATAGGTGGTGGAAACCAGGAAGGTGCCGTGGTCGACCATCATCTGGATCGTCTCGTCGCTGGCCAGAAACCCGTGTTCGATGCAGTCGATCCCGGCGCGAATGCACGCTTGGATCGCGGTATCGCCGACGGCGTGCGCGGCGACCCGCACCCCGGCGCGGTGGGCCTCGTCCGCGATCGCGGCGAACTCCGCATCGGAATACTGCTGGGCGCCCGGAGCGGTGCTGTGCGACATGACGCCCCCCGACGCCGAGACCTTGATCAGCTTGGCGCCGTGGCGAATCTGGTAGCGGACGCAGGCGATGACGTCGGGCACACCGTTCGCGATGCCTTCGGCGATGGACAACGGCATGATCCCGGGTGCCAGCCGCTGAAACACTGTCGGGTCCAGGTGCCCGCCGTAAGGGGTGACGGCATGGCCCGCGGGATAGATGCGGGGGCCGATGTGCCAGCCCTGGTCGATGGCACGCTGCAGCGCGACGTCCAGCAGGTAGCCGCCGGTCTTGACCATGAGCCCGAGGTTGCGCACGGTGGTGAAGCCGGCGTCCAGCGTGGTGAGTGCATTCACCGCGCCCCGCAATGTGCGATAGGCAGGATCGTCCTGCACGCCGTGCATCGGTGCCGGGAGGCCCTCGGGGCCGCCGGGTCCGCCGATCAGCAGGTTGAGTTCCATGTCCATCAGGCCGGGTAGGAGCGTGACGTCCCCAAGCTCCACCACCGTGGCCGGATCCGGCTGTGACCCTTCGGGATTGACGGCGCTGATGCGCTGCCCGTCGATGACCACGACGGCCGGGGAGCGCACCCGACCGGCGTCGACGTCAGCCCAGCGCGCTGCCCGAAGGACAATTGTCACGGCACGGGCTCGGACACGCAGTCCAGGGTGGAAGCACCGGAATCCGGAACCCGGGGTTGCTTCCAGCACTCCACCGGAAATGACACCATGATCATCGAATACAGCAGGTGCATGAGATTGAGGACATCGTCCGGCAGGTCATCAAGGGGGAACTTGTCGCAGAAGGCCAGGGCCTCCTCGGCGCGGGGGGTGATCGCGTCGTAGAACGTCTTCATCTCGGTCATGGAGCTGGCCAGCCGTTTGGCGTAACGCTCGGGTTCGGTGGGCAGGCACCACTCCGCAAACGGCTCCAGGTCGGCGAATTCCGTTGGCAGCTTGGCGGACACCGCGTTCACACTCCTGCCTTGGTTCGTTGATACTCGTCGATCCAGGCCGCGGTCTCCTTGTGCAGGTGACGCAACAGGATTTCCTGGTCGTTGAGCAGAAACTCGTCGATCGCCCGTGACTCGATCATGCTTTGGGTCGCCTCCAGGGTGTTGGCGTCCTGCAGTCCGTACTCCTTGAACGTCACCGCCGCCAGTTCCTGCGCGACGCGGTCACGAGGCGTGCGTGGCTGCGGGAAATACAACGTCCCCTCGAACACGTGGCTGTCATACGACGTCGGCCAATAGTGGTAGGTCAGATACCAGCCTTGGCCCCAGAACAGCATGACGAAGTTGGGAAACAGCTGGAACGAATCCAGGCCCCACGGATCACATTTCGCCGGATTGAGCCCCGCCGGCATCTCTCCTAGGTCCGGCTTTTCCCAGGGGCCGAACAACCCGCTGCGGCAGATGTCGTCGATGGGCTTGCGCATCTCGTCCGGCATCTCCCAGGCCCGCACCCCCGACGTGCTGACCAGCCGGTGCGGACCGTCCAGGCGGTAGTGCGGGGCCTCGAAGCCGGCCTCGGCGGCCGCCTTGGAGTAGGCGGTCGGCGACTGGTTCGCATGCAGCACCGGCGCGTGGTAGAACTCCTGGAACGCGTCCATGTAGAGCTTCCAATTCGCCTTCACCTGCGATCTGTAGTGCCAACGTGACGTCAGCTTCCCGAACGGGTAGCCCTCTAACCCCGTCACCATCGGCCCGAGAAACTCTCGCAACGACTGTGCTGGTTGCTGCGCGAAGTTGATGAATATGAAGCCTTCCCAGACGTCGCAGTGCACCGGCACCAGCCCGTAGCGGCTCTTGTCGAGGTTGAAAAACTCCTCCTCCTGTTGCACGAACGTCAGGTTGCCATCGAGGTCGTAGCGCCAGGCGTGGTACTTGCAGGTGAATTGGCGGCACACGCCGCTGGTCTCCTCCAGCGGCATGTCGTTCCAGACCAGCTTGTTGCCGCGGTGCCGGCAGATGTTGTGGAAGGCGTTGACCTCTCCAGAAGCATTGCGCACCAGAACGACCGACGTTTTGGCTACCTTGAGCTCCTTGGTGAAGTAGCTGCCCTTACGCGGAAGCTGTTCCACCCGGCCGACATTCAGCCACGCGCGCTTGAATATCGCCGCCCGCTCCAATTCGTAGATCTCCGGGCTGATGGAGTCTTCGTAGGACACGGGCCCGGTGCCCAGTTCCGGGTAATGCTGCGTCCAGCTGCCCTCCGGGGGCTTAGGGAAGCGAGCCACAACCTCTCCTATCCGTAGGAGTCCGTCGGGCCGACGGTATATGCTGATCACCAGAATCGCAAGTAGTTGATACTCGGCAGACGAAGGGTCACAAGGTGCGGTCGCAGGCCAAGCTCATCGAAGTCATCTCACCCCACACCGAGCAGACAATCGCCGAATTCCCTGCCGCGACACCCGCCGACGTCGACGAAGCCGTCAACGCCGCGCGCACCGCCTTCGACGCGGGAGGCTGGGGCACGAGCAGACCCTCCGATCGCATCGCCGCGGTCCGCCGGCTCGCCGACGTCTACGACCAACGGCGCACCGAGATGGCCGAGACGATTACCGCCGAGATCGGCGCTCCCATCACCTTCGCCCAGCGCGCGCAGGTCGGTCTACCCGCCATGATGATCAACGCATTCTGCGACCTGGCCGAGCGCCATCAATGGCAAGAGAGCCGCGCCGGCTTTTTCGGCGCCGACGTAGTGGTCCAGAAGCAACCGGTCGGCGTAGTCGCAGCGATTGTCCCGTGGAACATGCCGCAATTTCTGATCATTACAAAGCTGGTGCCCGCGCTGCTGGCCGGGTGCACGGTGGTACTCAAGCCCGCACCCGAATCGCCTTTGGATGCACTGCTTTTAGCGGAGATGATCGAACAAGCCGGTCTGCCTGAAGGCGTGGTCAGCGTGGTACCCGGCGACGCCGCGGTTGGCGAACTCCTCGTCGCGCACGCGAAAGTCGACAAGGTGTCGTTCACCGGATCCACGACCGCGGGCCGGGCGGTAGCCGCCGCATGCGCCGCCCACCTGACCAAGGTCAGCCTCGAACTCGGCGGAAAATCCGCCGCCATCGTGCTCGACGACGCCGAACCCGACAAGGTGGCCACCGGCATCCGGTCGGCCAGCCTGTCCAACAGCGGCCAGATCTGCAACGCGCTGACCCGAGTGCTCGTACCAGCACACCGCCACGACGAGTACGTCGACTCGCTCGCATCCGAGATGGCCAACCTGATTGTTGGCGACCCAAACGATCCCGCCACCCAACTCGGCCCCCTGGTATCGCAACGTCAACAAAGACGCGTCCGCGACTACATCCAGGTGGGTGAACGAGAAGGCGCCCGGCTCGTCGTCGGGGGCGCCGGCATGCCCAACGGCCTCGAACGCGGATGGTACGTCCAACCCACCCTCTTCGCCGCCGCCGACAACGCCATGCGCATCGCCCGCGAAGAGATATTTGGGCCCGTGATCACCGTCATCCCCTACCGCGACGAGGACGATGCGGTGGCCATTGCCAACGACTCCGACTATGGCCTTGCCGGTTCCGTGTGGACCGGCGACACCGAGCGAGCCATGGCGATCGCCGGGCGCATCCGCACCGGAACCCTTGGGATCAATCAGGGCTACACCATGGACCCCTTCGCACCGTTCGGCGGCGTCAAAGCCAGCGGTTACGGTCGCGAGCTGGGCCCCGAAGGGCTCGACGGCTATCTGGAAACCAAGTCCATCGCCGTCTTGCCCGGCGGATGACCGCGAATCTCCGTGGACGCGAACGGATTAGCACTGGCGTAGTCAGACCGCCGTGGTGCCGCCGTCGACCATCAACTCCATACCATTGACGTAGCTCGAGTCGTCCGAGGCGAGAAACAGCGCGACCGATGCAATCTCCTCAGGGCTGCCCATCTTTCCCCGCGGGATCATTGCCTCAAACTGCGCCTTGGTCTCCTCGTCGAACAACTGCTCCTGTATCGGCGTGGCGACCTGGCCCGGGGTCAGCACGTTGACCCGAATCCTCCTGTCCTTCAACTCGTTCAACCACACGCGGGCGTAAGCGTGGAGCACAGCCTTGCTCGCCGCGTACACACTAAAGTGGGGAAAACCCTTCACCGAGGCGATCGACCCGGTCATGAAGATCGAGCCGCCGTCGTTGAAAAGCGGCAACGCCTTCTGCACCGTGAAGAGCGTGCCACGCGCGTTCAGCCCGAAAGTCGCGTCGAAATGCTGCTCCGTGATCTCGCCGAGCTTGCCCTCCTCGCCCATACCCGCACTCACCCACAGCACGTCGACGGTGCCCTTCTCCCGCCTGACCGCGTCGAACAACCGGTCCAGATCGTCCAGGTTGGCCGAATCCGCTTGCACGCCGGTCACATTCCGGCCGATCAGCTCGACGGCTTCATCCAGCGCTTCCTTCCGCCGACCCGAGATGAAGACGTGAGCTCCTTCGTCAACGAACAACTTGGCACCGGCCAGCGCCATCCCGCTTGATCCGCCCGTGATCACCGCTACCTTGCCGTCAAGCTTTCCCATCATCACCCCATCGATCGATTACCTGGCTGGCGAAGTCGAACATCTCGCCAAGGCTGGAAAACATTGCGAAGGCGTCCACGATTCCCTCATCAGCCCCCGACCGGGCGAGGCGCTCGAGCCTGAGCGCAACCGAGTCGACGGACGTGCCCGGTTCGAGGTTGATCCGCATGGCCGTCTTCAGCGCGTCAGGATCGCGGTCGGCGTCCTTCGCCGCACGGCGCGCAATCGACCACAGGTGGTCGGTGACCTCGTCCTGCAGCCCCTCGACCCCGAGCCAGCCGACGCCGCTACGGCCGACCCGGCGCATCGCGGCCTCGCTGGCACCGCCGATCCAGATGGGCGGACCGCCGGGCTGGACCGGGCGGAGGTCGGCATGGACCGGCGGCACCGAGAAGAACTCGCTCTCCCAGGACACCGGGGTGGTCGTCCACCACTCGCGCAGGAACGCCAGCACGTCATCGAGCATCCGTCCCCGCCGGCTCCAGTCCGCGCTACGGGCGATGTCGTGCTCGTCCTTCATCCACCCGATTCCCACGCCGACATCGAGGCGGCCATCGCTGAGCACGTCGAGCGTGGTCAGCAGCCGGGCCAAATGCACCGGCTCGTAGTAGAACGTGCTGAGCGTGCTGGCGTTGAGCCGCACCCGGCTGGTCGCCGTCGCGGCGACGGTCCACAGCAGCACCGGATCGAGGTAACGGGTCATCTGCGGCGGGTACGGCTGCTCCTTGCCCGGATAGGTGCTGTGCATATTGACCGGCGTGACCAGTCGATCGCCAACCCACAGCGTGTCGTAACCAAGCTCCTCGAGCCCGCGGCAAAACGCGCTCAGGCCAGCGGCGCTGCTGATAGCGGGCCCGACGATGGGAAGTGCGAAACCGAGCTTCATAGCGAATCCTTTCGGTGATTCATCAACCATTCTTTGGGCGCACGGCGCCCGTGTTGGTTCACGGCTTAGCTAGGAACCGCGGCGCCGAGGGCGAAGTCGAAGTTCCCCACCCCGTGGCGGGCGAGACCCATCACGACCAGGCCAGTTCCCTCCAGCCAGTGCGCCATGTCCAAGCCGCCGACGTCCAGCGGGCGCAGCCCGAGGCTCTCGATGAACTCCGCCACGCTCGCCTTGGCGCGCGCATCGTCGCCGGCCATGAAGACGTCGAGTGGGCGCCCCTGAGACAGGACGACGCCGAAGACGGTGTTGAATGCCTTCACCACGCTGGCGCTGGCCGGGGCCGCCTTGGCCACTTCCTGCGCGATCGACGTGTCCTCGGGGATGGCCAGCCCGTCGGCCGCGGCGTTGAAGGGGTTGCTGATGTCGACGATGACCTTGCCCGCGAGGGCGTCTCCATATTGGGCGACGACCGGAACGACGTGGGCGTACAACAGGGCCACGACGACGATGTCCCCGGCCGGGACAGCGCCGAAGTCGCCCGTCGTGGTGTTGCCGCCGAGGACCTTGGCCAGGTCAGCGGCCTTGGCCGGATCGCGGCCGATGACCTCGACGCTGTTGCCGCCCGCTACCGCCAGCGCGCCGATGGTGCGGGCCATGTTCCCTGTGCCGATGATGCTGATGCTGCTCATGAGGTGTCCTGTCTAATCGACGGTCCAAAAGGTTGACCCCTCAACCTTAAGCAAGCTTTGTTGATGCGTCAACTAATCGGTAAGATGGACGCCGATGGAACCGAACTGGCTGACCCCGCGTGAAGACCGCGCCTGGCGGGCCTTCAAGCACGCGCACCATCAGCTCGGCGTCCACCTGAGCCGGGGCCTGCAGCAATCGGGCCTTTCCGCGGCCGACTACGAGATCCTGGCGGTGCTCTCGGAGCACGACGGGGACCGCATGCCCGCGCACGACCTGTGCAACACACTGGGCTGGGAGAAGAGCCGCGTCTCCCACCAGGTGCGGCGCATGGAGCAGGACGGGCTGATCTGCCGCGAGCCCAACCCCGACGACGCCCGCAGCACCATGGTCCGCCTGCTGCCGGCCGGCCGCGCCGCCATCGAGAAGGCGGCGCCCCGGCACGTGGAGGACGTCCGGCGCAAATTCATCGATCTGCTTTCCCCGGCGGAGCTCGACATGCTCGCCGCCCTCAACGAACGCGTCCTGCATCACTTGGCCAACGACGACGACCCCGCCGAAGACGAGCGCTCATAGCCGTCGTCAAGCGTCAATAAATCTCAGTCCACAGACGCCGAGCGCGTCGGGAACACCCGCCCGGTCAAACTCGGTTGCGCGCCGGCGAAAACCGCTCAAGTTGCACGGGCGGCCCGTCTGCTGACGGCGGCGGCACCACGGCAGCGACACCGTCGATCATGCTGACGACAGCCCGGCTACCACGATCCATGTTCAGGGTGCCGTGTTGGAAATTCTGGACGAGCCACTCTGGCTCCTGGATTTCGGAGCTGGTCGGCAGCCCCAGCGCACTGTGTTCGTAGCCGAGGGCGCCCCACGCGGCGTAGATGGCGCCGTAGACGGGCTGGGCTCCGCTGGCCGGTGACCAGTACATCGCTCCCTTCTCGAAGACGACATAGCGTGTGGCTTCCGCCCCTTGCGATTCCGGCGACGTCGGCGCGCCCAGTGCGCTGTTCATGCCGCCCATCGCCTGCCACCGGTCATAGATGGCACTACCTCGTAGCGACTGCGCCAGATCCTGGGTGCTGGGGCGCTTGTTGAAACGCGCGGCGATGTCGCGGATCTGGTTCATCGAGGCGTATCCGAGGTTGCCAGGGCAATCGGTATCGCTGACGTCGCGGTGGGCGAAAATGCACGGCAGGCTCATGGCGGCGCCCTGGGGGAAACGGGTGTAGGGGCCCCCATCCGAGGTCAACGCGACACTGCCCTGCGGGTCGATGCCATCCATGGCCAGCCGCCACCCGAGCAAGCGTCCCACGGCGTGCACCTGAACCGGCGTGGGACCCACCGCGTCAAACTCGCCGATCATGCATACCGCCCATGTGTTGCGGTTGAACCCGCCAGTGTGGGTGCCCCGAACCGCTCTCGTCATCCCGCCGAATCGGCCCTCGAATACCTGACCGTACTTGTCGACCAGGGCGTTGTAGGCGATGTCCGACCATCCCAGGGTGCGGGTGTGGTACTCGTAGATCGACCGCACAATTGCGGCCGAGTCCTGCTGCGCGTAATCATTGACGCCGGCAGTGTGGTGCACGATGCCCGCCTTGATTCCGTTGTCGTACAACGGCGCCCGGCTGCGGATCGACTCGTCGGCGCCCCACTCGGCACGACTGAAGATATTGGGCGACTGTCCCGGCGCTTCGACCGCTGCTACCAGAGCCGGATCCGCCCCCGCGCTCGGAGGATGAACCAGCCCTGCTGCGGCGGTGCCGAGACCCAGCATAATTGGCGCGGCCGCAACGTATTTGAAAACATCACGGCGCGAAACCGACGGTGACGCCGAGCACCCACACCAATCAGGCACGGCAACACGGTA
The DNA here is from genome assembly GCF_001672815.1 of Mycobacterium sp. E796. Lineage (GTDB taxonomy): Bacteria > Actinomycetota > Actinomycetes > Mycobacteriales > Mycobacteriaceae > Mycobacterium. The sequence goes on from NZ_LZKK01000379.1 coordinate 67,890, forward strand.
ACCCGCGGCAACGATATTGATAACACGACCCGCCGCGGCCGAGCGACGGGTTCGTGTGCTGCCAAAGCAGTCCCATCACAGACAAACCGACGCGCGCCCGTGGCCGGGCCGCAGGAACTCAGATGACCCGAGTCGACCCCGAATGTCCGACTGGTGCTCGCTTACCGCTTCGAACGCGGTGGTTACCAATAAAACACGTATTTATGTGTCCACCAGCCGATTACGTGGCTCGAGCTAGCCACTGATGGTCACAGCCAATTCTCGCTGCCTCTCGGCCATAACGCCAAATAAAGACGGGCTGCGCCTTACGCACGCGTTCCCAACAGGATGCGGGGTAGACAATTCCACGGGGTCAGCGAACGGCATCGTCAGCTGTCGAATTCAGCCGCGGTCGGCGAGTGGCCACAATTGCCAGTTCTCATGACGACCACCCTCGACCACCTAGCCACAGCGGCGGCTCCTGGCCGTTGTACATGCTCTTGGGCTGCCATCGCTGTCTGCGCAAAAGTCGGCCGGCGTGATGCTCGGCAACGTCCTTTAGGTACTCGACGTCGTCGCTGGTCCAAGGGTGCTGGCCGGTGCCGTCCAACCACCACCTCGGTTGGCCGTCCTGCTCATACCGGGTTATCCGGTAACGCCAGGCGACGTGCCTGCCCTTGGCGTCAATCTCCCAATCCAGCAGCCGCGGCCGGAGTGCCTCGGGCGTCGACTGGAGAGATTCCCAGGGGTCGGTTATGCGGATCTCGACGAACTCGCCACCCATGAATTGACCATAATCGAATTGATCGAGCCCGCATCGGATCAAATTCGAAGCGACTGGTGTTGAGCAACTTGACCGTGGTGCTCGCCGGGTCCTGTCACCCGGCATTGGTGTATCAGCGAAGGCGCAGCTAGCCAGGTTGCGGTGATGTTTAGGTTGGAGTCATGAGCGACCTGCAGTCTGAATTTTCGGCCCTGAAGCGCACCGCGGATCCGGACATCGCGGACGCTGTCGCGCGGCTGATCGAGGACGGCGAAGATCATGAGCTCAATCGAATCAACGCCCTGGACTTTTCCAAGCGCACCGGCTTCGACGAAGAGAAGGTGATTTCCGGCTTCCTGCATGCCTCGCGGCTTGGCCTGTTCGATCTCACCTGGAATGTGCTTTGTCCCGGTTGCAGTGGCGTGCTGGACGCGCATGACACGCTGAAATCGCTGCGTGAGGACGACTATCGCTGCGGGTTGTGCGCGTGCGGCTATGAGCCCTCCGTCGACGAGCAGGTCGAGGTGGCGTTTACGGTCAGCCCCAAGGTCAGGCGGATTGCCGCCCACGACCCCAACACGCTCCCGCTATGGGACTACTACAAGCAGGTGTTCTGGAGTTCGGGCATCGATCTCGGCGAGGACTCTATTGCCTCGCTGACCGGGGAAGCGACGTTGGATGCGATGGAGCTGGCCGCCGGCGAGAAGGCTGTGCTGTCGTTGAAGCTTCCGCCCCAATTCATCATCGTTTTCGAGCCGGTGACGCATTCCGCACACTTCATCGACGTCCAGGGCGAGCCGACCGAGGAAACGCAGCAGCTCGGGCTGACCTTCAACAAGGCGCATCCGCCGACCGAGTCGATCACCTTGCGCCCCGGTCCGTTGCGGCTCGCGCTCGACAATCGGTGCAGCGTGCGGACACTGCCCACCGTCTTTGTCGCCGACGCGCTCCACAATGTGCTGGCCAACCGCAGGCCGTTCCTCACCGCCAAGCGGATGCTGTCGAACCAGACGTTTCGCGATGTGTTCAAGGCCGACAATCTCACCATCGATCAGCGTCTCAAAATCACCTCGCTGACTTTTTTGTTCACCGACCTCAAGGGGTCGACTGCGCTTTATGAGCGGGTCGGCGATCTCGCCGCGTTCGACTTGGTGCGCGCGCATTTTCATGCGCTCCTGGAAATCATCGCGGCCGAAAAGGGCGCCGTGGTCAAGACCATCGGGGACGCTGTGATGGCGACATTTGTCCAACCGGACCACGCGCTCGCCGCGGCCTTGCGGATGCGGGCCGCGATGGAAAAGCTCAATGCCGACCGCGGCAGGACCGACCTGATCGTGAAGATCGGCATCCATGAGGGGCCGTGCCTCGCGGTGATGCTGAATGAGCGGCAGGACTATTTCGGCCAGACCGTCAACATCGCGGCGCGGGTGCAGAGCCTGTCGACGGCGCAGGAGATCCACATCACCGGTCCCGTGATCGACGCGCCCGGAGTCGCCGCCATCCTGGAGAAGGAGTCGATCCGACCGGTTCGGAAGGAGGCCGCCCTGCGCGGCATCGCCGACAAGATGGTTGTGTACGAGATTCCGTGACTCGCAACCGCGCGCTATAACTCAGGCCGGTGAACCGCAAAAACCGATTTGATATCGACTACTGCCGGCTACTTCTGTTCGCAAAAGTCGAATACTTAACATCACGCGATGCGGGACTTGTCGGTAAATGTGTGTCTCCAGCGACCGCGCGCTATTCCGCGGCGCGACGTATTGCGCTACGCCCTCGCTATGCCTGCACTGCCAGGGTTGTACGCGGCGCCGGCAATTGCCACCGCCGGTGCGGCGGTTGGCACCACCCCCACATTGATCGACTTCGCCATGCGCCAGATTCCAGCTCAGCAGATTCGAGCTGCCGGCCACGCCGGGGTCATCAACTACGTCTCGCTATCGCGTCCCGGCTCGTCCATGGGGGCCAAGCCGATCACCCGGTCTTACGCCGAGCAGCTGACCGCTGCTGGGCTGATGATCGTCAGCAATTACCAATACGGCAAGCCAGGCGGGACAGCACCTTCGGACTTCAGGCGCGGGTTCGAGGGCGGCGTCGCCGATGCTCGCACCGCCTGGAAGCTGCATACCGCGGCGGGTGGCGGTCAGAGTGCCCCGATCTTCTTCAGCGTCGACGAGGACATAAACCGCGACACCTGGAACAACCTGGCACTCAAGTGGTTCCGCGGAATCAATTCCGTACTGGGAGTGCAGCGCACCGGCGTCTACGGCGGTATCGATGTGTGCCAATGGGCCGCCGCCGACGGCGTAATCGGAAATTCGCGGACGCCCGGCCACCGGTGGGCCTGGCAGACCCGCTCCTGGTCCCGCGGCCAAGTCGAGCCGACCGCGGTGCTCTACCAACGCGTGGTGAGCACGGCGTCGAATCCTGGCCCAGTCGTCGGAGGACTCGAAGTCGACGTCAACGACGTCCTTGCCGAAGACTGCGGTCAGTGGAACCTGCATCCGTGAGCCTGGGGCGTTGCGGTCGCTCGTCGGCGAGGTCTGCCGCCATCCCAATGAAAACCCGGACGGTGGGGCGAGCAACCTAGATGTGGCGAGTCGACCAGCCGATCCGGATCCGAAGGCGTGAGGCTATGACCTCATTCGGGCCGTGCAACATCCTCTGGCGCGTCACCGAAGTGATCGGCGTCTAACGCCGTCGCGTAATACAGCGCGGATATCGACGCGATCATAGAAATCCTCGAGTAATCGCGTTCGGTCGGTTCCTCCGGCAACGCCTGTACGAGCTTGACCGCCGTGTCGGCATACTTTTGGGCGGCATCACGCCATTCGCGCATTCTTTCCGGATCAACAGCCATGCTTTCAACCCTCCCAGGTAACGGCTGCGCACCGGGCTTCGCCGACGCTGACGCAGCTAATTGTTGGACCCCCACTTATCTAACTGGATGTGGTGGAGCTAAGGGGACTCGAACCCCTGACCCCCACACTGCCAGTGTGGTGCGCTACCAGCTGCGCCATAGCCCCAAGAAGTTGTGCCCATCGAAGCTACACCACCCGCAACCGTCGTTCAAAGTTGCTGTTCAGGCCGGCTCGAGCGCCGTCCGCGTTTCCGGTGTCGGCACCCAGGCAACGGCGGCGATCAAAAGCACAATCCCACTGATGCCGAACGCCCAGCCGTAGCTGAGTCGCTCGGCGACCCAGCCGACCACTATCGAGCCGACGATCGCGCCGAGATCCGACGCCATCTGCACCGCGGCCACCGGAGTGCCCGCACGCGCCTCCCTGCCGAGGATGTCGGCGACGGCGGCCTGCATCGGCGACATGAAGATGCCCGTCGTCACGCCGGACAAAAATCCCACGACCATGAACGCGGGCAGCGAGGTCGCGACGCCCAGCCCGGCCGTGGCCACACCGGACGCCGCCAGGCCGACGATCAACAACGTGCGCCGTCCCATCCGGTCCGATAAGTAGCCGCTGGGAATGACGGCCACGGCGTTGCCGGCCGCGAACGCCGCGAGCACCACACCAATGACACCGACGCTGCGCCCCATGACGTCGGAAATGAACAGCGGGACCAGCGCGACGCGGAGCCCGAACGCCGACCAGCCCATCGCGAAGTTGGACAGCAGCGCCGACCGATAGGCACGGAACCCCAACGCCTCTCGGATCGTCACCGTCGATTGTGTCGGTGGCAGGGGCGCGGCCAGCGCGGAATTGCGCAAGCCGTAGAACAGCACCACGGCCACGCCCAGCATCGCGGCGCCGTAGACGATGAACGGAGCCGTCAGCCCCCAGCCCGCCGTCAGGGCGCCCACCGCCGGGCCGCCGACGGCGCCGATCATGAACGAGCTGGTGAAAATGCCGGCGATTCGCCCGCGCACGTCGGGCGGGCTGATGTGGATCATCAGCGCCAAGGCCGAGACGTAAAACAGCGTCGACCCCAAGCCGCTGAGGGCGCGGAAAAACAGCAGTTGCCAGTACGCCTGGGAGAACGCGCACGCGGCGGTGGCCAACCCCACGATCAGCAAACCACCAATGTAGATCCGCCGTTCACCCAACCGTTGTGCCAACAGTCCGCTTATCGGTGCGAAACACAGTCGGGTCAACGAGAAGACGGTGACCAAGAAGGTCACCGCTTCGATGCTGACCCCGAATGTACGGGCGAAGGCCGGCATCGCCGGCGATATCACGCCGTAGCCCAGCGCGACCATGACGTTGGCCCAGCTGAGGATCCAGACTTCGCGCGGCAGCCGTTCGGAACGAGGACCACGCCCCCCCAGGCGGGTACGGCGGAGGGAAATGGTCACCCGATGACTTTATTCACCACCTCGCGCGCGGCTTCCTGCACCTCCGCCAAATGCTCGGATCCGTTGAACGATTCCGCGTAGATTTTGTAGACGTCTTCGGTGCCCGACGGCCGCGCAGCAAACCACGCGTTGGCGGTCGTGACCTTGAGCCCGCCCAGGGGGGCGCCGTTGCCGGGGGCGCTGGTCAGTTTGCCGGTGATCGGCTCGCCCGCCAATTCGGTGGCAGTCACCTGCTCCGGTGAGAGCTTGGAAAGCCGCGCCTTCTGGTCCCGGTCGGCGGGCGCGTCGACGCGCGCGTAGAACGGGGTGCCGTACTCGGCTGTCAGCTCCCGGTAGCGCTGCGAGGGGCTCAAACCGGTGACGGCCAGGCTCTCGGAGGCGAGCAGCGCCAGGATGATGCCGTCCTTGTCGGTGGTCCATACCGAGCCGTCGCGCCGCAAAAACGACGCCCCCGCCGACTCCTCGCCACCGAAGCCGATGGTGCCTCCGATGAGCCCGTCGACGAACCACTTGAACCCGACCGGGACCTCGACGAGCTTGCGCCCGATGCCGGCGACCACCCGGTCGATGATCGACGAGCTGACCGCGGTCTTACCGACCGCGATGCCGTCCGGCCAGGACGGCCGGTGGGTATAGAGGTAGTCGATGGCCACCGCCAGATAGTGATTCGGGTTCAGCAGCCCCTCGTCAGGCGTGACGATCCCGTGGCGGTCGGAGTCGGCGTCGTTGCCGGTGGCGATCTGGTAGCGCTGCCGGTTTTCGATCAAAGAGGCCATGGCGTCCGGCGAGCTGCAGTCCATCCGGATCTTGCCGTCGTGGTCGAGGGTCATGAACCGCCACGTCGCATCGACCAATGGGTTGACGACGGTTAGGTCCAGGCCGTGCCGCTGCGCGATCTCGCCCCAGTAGTCGACGCTGGCGCCGCCGAGCGGGTCGGCGCCGATGCGCACCCCGGCCTCGCGGATGGCGGCGACGTCGACCACGTTGGGCAGGTCGTCGACGTAGGTGCCGAGGTAGTCGTAGCGCTCGACGCTCTCCAGCGCCCGGGCCAGCGGTACCCGCCGCACGCCCGATCCGATGCGCAGAATTTCGTTGGCGCGCTTGGCGATTGCGTTGGTCGCGTCGGTGTCCGCGGGGCCTCCGTTGGGCGGGTTGTACTTGAACCCTCCGTCGGGTGGCGGGTTGTGTGACGGCGTGACGACGATCCCGTCGGCCAGTCCCTCGGTGCGGCCGCGGTTGTAGGTCAGGATGGCGTGGCTGACCGCTGGCGTCGGCGTGTAGCGGTCGCGGGAGTCGATCATCGCGACGACGTCGTTGGCGGCCAGCACCTCCAGCGCCGACACCCATGCCGGCTCCGAGAGGCCATGCGTGTCGCGGCCGATGAACAACGGTCCGGTGGTGCCGTGCGCGGCGCGGTATTCGACGATGGCCTGGGTGATGGCCAGGATGTGGGCCTCGTTGAACGCCCCGTTGAGCGCCGACCCCCGGTGGCCCGACGTGCCGAACGCCACCTGCTGAGCGACGTCGTCCGGGTCGGGCTCGATCGAGTAGTACGAGGTGACCAGGTGGGGGAGGTCGACGAGGTCTTCGGGCTGGGCCGGCTGACCGGCGCGCGGGTGGGCCATGGTTACCAATTCTGCGCGCTGCTGCAGTCGCATGTCCCTCTATGCTGCGAAGCGTTCACCCGCCGGAAAGGAAGCGACCCGTGGCAAGACCCGACTTTCGCGAACTGGCGGCGGTTTTCGCCGGCGGAGCGATCGGCGCCCTGACCCGGGCGGGGCTGAGCACCGTGCTCGTCCGTGACACGGATCAGTGGCCGTGGCCGACGTTCATCGTCAACATCGTCGGCGCCGCCCTGGTCGGTTACTTCACCACCCGGCTGCTGGAGCGGTTACCTGTGTCGAATTACCGGCGCCCGCTGCTCGGCACCGGATTCTGCGGCGGCTTAACGACTTTCTCGACGATGCAGGTCGAGACCGTCCGGATGATCGAGCACGGCCACTGGGCCATGGCCGCGGCCTACACCGTCAGCAGCGTCATCTTGGGATTCGTGGCCGTCTACCTGGCGACCGCTCTCGTCCGGCGGGTAAGGGTGCGCCGATGACGACCGTGTTGGTCTGGTCCGGCGTCGCGCTCGTCGGGGGCATCGGATCGGTGCTGCGGCTGGTGATCGACCGCGCGGTGGCGCGCCGGGTGGCCCGGTCGTTTCCGTTCGGGACGTTGGCGGTCAACGTCAGCGGCGCCTTCCTGCTGGGTTTCCTTGGTGGCCTGGCGCTGAGCAAGGACGCGGCGCTGGTCGTGGGGACCGGGTTCGTCGGCGCCTACACCACCTTCTCCACCTGGATGCTGGAAACGCATCGCCTCGGTGAGGAACGCCAGACGTGGACGGCGCTGGCCAACGTCGTCGTCAGCGTCGCCCTGGGCATCGCCGCGGTGGTACTCGGCCAGTGGGCGGCGTCGCAGGTTTGAGCCCGGCGCTCAGGCCTCGCGGAGCTTGGGCACGTCGTCGGGGCTGCGCGGCAGCGCATACAGCGCCATTCGCCGATTCGACATGTCGTGCTCGCCCAGGAAAGCGCAGCCGGCGCGCTCGCAGAATCGCCGCGCCGTCTTGTTCCGGTAATCGGGATCGAACATGATCCGGCGACACCGTGGGTCCTGGCCGAGCACGCTCGCCACGAAATACGGCAGCATATACCCGGCGATTCCCCGATTCACGAACTCTTCGTCGGC
>NZ_LZKK01000380.1 GCF_001672815.1 Mycobacterium sp. E796
GTCGGCGCGGTCGACGGCCACCACCAGCGACTCGCGGGCGGTGATCACCCCTGGCGGCCAGCCGTCGGTGAAGCCGCCCTCGCGCCACAGCCGCAGCGACTCCAGGCCCAGCCGCAGTAACCGTTCTTCGCCGGGCCAACCCTCGCTGTGCGGGGCGAGCATCCCGCCCGCCACCCACGATGCACCCGGTTCGCCGGTGTGGTGCACGACGACCGACCATCCGGCCCGCGCCGCGCGGCGCGCCACCGACAGCCCGATGACACCGCCGCCGATGACGGCCAGTGAGTCTTGCATCCTTTGCTCCCTTCGCCGGCATGACCCGGATCAGGTGTGACGGTAAGGGCGTGCGCGCCCACTCTCAGTCCCCGGTCGCCAGGACTCCCGTGCTCTTCGGGTTCCACGCTAGCGCGCTAGCGTCGCGGTGTGCACCAACCGTCCACCCGCCTCGCTGCGGCCAGGCTGTATCTGTGTACCGACGCGCGCCGCGAGCGCGGCGACCTGGCCGAGTTGGTCGACGCCGCGCTGGCCGGCGGGGTCGACATCGTCCAGCTTCGCGACAAGGGCTCGGCGGGTGAGCAGCGGTTCGGTCCGCTCGAGGCCCGCGCCGAGCTGGCCGCACTCGAGATCCTGGCCGACGCGGCCCGCCGGCACGGCGCCCTGTTCGCGGTCAACGACCGCGCCGACATCGCCCGCGCGGCCGGCGCCGACTGGTTGTCCGAGCAGGGCCATCCGGTGGTGTGGGAGCCGGCCGCCCGCGACGTCGAACCGCTGCTGGCGC